>JAFDFV010000162.1 GCA_019309665.1 Deltaproteobacteria bacterium
TTTCTATCCCTTTGGGCATCTTTATTGTAGCAAGTTCAACGCCGTCTTCACTGTTACGACGGATAAGGTATATTACCGGCTCATGCCATGTATTTATTACAAAATAAGTAGAAAAATCTCTCTTTGATTTTATTATGTTGTTACCCAGTGCCGGATTATTACCCCATTCCAGATAAAGTGTTACAGCCATTTCCGGTGTCATCTCCCAATCTATGTCATTTAACAGGTCAAGATTTTTGTTTATATCTTCTAATTTCATCATACTGCACCTCCTTTGGTTCGATGTTGGCAAACAATAAAATTGGCATCCTTTATAACAGCCTAAAAGCAGTTTACACTTTTAAGGGTAAGATACCTCAAAAAATATGATTTGTGCGCATAGCTGTTAGCCGTTAGCTTTTAGCTTAACAGTCCTTTTTTATACAAAAGTTTTGCCTAATAGCTAACGGCTAATGGCTAATGGCTAATGGCTAATGGCTAATGGCTGGCATCCGTCAATGTTGAAAAAGTGTAAACTACAAAATGAAGGATGCCATAAAATTGTTATTTAATATATTTAACTGCAAGCTATGTGCCATTGAGAACAAAAACTCTAATGATGAAATAACATCTTGAATTAAAATAAGATATTGAGATACAAATATAAATGGAAATACATGTAAAATGTCTCATGATACAATTATGTCTCTAATTTAAAAATGAGACAGAATGCGTGATTAGTTTCTTATTGTTTTACCTGTTGAGTTATAATATTTAGAGGTATCAATAATTTTATAGTTTATTTGAAATATTTTTTAGTGTAACTTACCGTCAAACTTCTGGAAAAATATCCTATGAAAATAAAAATATTGCGTATCCTGGTTTTGTTTATATTTGTTTTTTCCGCTATTCAGTTACAAGCTCATAGCTGCTTTGGGGAAAAAATTTCGGTAATTGCCAGCATTTTTCCGGTTGCAGACATGGTAAAACAGGTTGGAGGCATGTATGTTGATGTGACTACGGTTATTCCTCCTGGCGCAAGTCCTCACACATATGAACCAAAACCAAGTCTTTTAAAAAAGATTTCCGAGGCACGTGTTTTTTTTATGATTGGTGCCGGCCTTGAATTATGGGCTGGAAAATTTGTCAGATTATCAAAAAACCAGCTACATACAGTGAAATTATCCGAAGGAATTTCTCTGATAAAATTATCAAAACATCATCATGATGACTTTGACCACCATCATGGTGACGAAGATATTTTAGATACAGAGTCGGGTTTTGCCAACCCTCATATATGGCTTGATCCGAACATAGCAAAATTGATGGTTAATAAAATTATTTCAGTGCTTTGTAAGATTGACAACAAGCATATGAAATACTATGAAAAGCGGGGATTAGCGTATTTAGATAAATTGGATGAACTCCATGTCTTGATAGCTTCGACGGTTGAAAAATTTAAAATTAAAAAATATGTTTGCTTTCACCCTGCATGGGATTACTTTGCAAGACAATATAAACTTGAATCTGTTGGTGTGATTGAAGCTACTCCCGGAAGAAACCCTACGCCGAGAAGTATAAAGAAAATCGTTTCTCTTATAGTAAAACATGATATTCGGGCTGTGTTTGCTGAACCCCAGTTGAATCCAAAAATTGCAGAAGTAATTGCCAGAGAAGCGGATGTTAAAGTGCTTTTTCTTGATCCAATGGGCGGCCCTGATATAAAAGGCCGCAACAGTTATTTTGACCTTATGAAATATAATCTTAAGGTCTTGCAGGAGGCAATGCTTTGAAAGAGCATGGAGCAGATATCGGAAATAAAAAAGCAGTTTATGCGGAGCTTGAAAATGTCTGGGTCGGTTATTACAATAAATGGGTGCTGAAATCTATATACTTGAAGTGCTACCAGGGTGAAATCTTTGGCATAGTAGGTCCCAATGGTGGTGGAAAATCAACCCTGCTTAAAGTTATTTTGGGACTTGTTCGTCCTCAAAAAGGTGTAGTGAAATTATTCGGGCATAGACCTGACAAGCACAGCAGACTTGAAGTCGGATATCTGCCCCAAATTTCCAAAGCTGACAGATCTTTTCCTGTTACAGCCCTGGATGTAGTCTTAATGGGCTTATATAACAGGATTGGTTTCTTTAAACGACCAGGAAGCAAAAGCAAGGAAGTTGCAATGGAGATGCTGGCCAGGATAAATATGGCTGAACATGCTGAAAAACCTTTTGGAATGCTGTCCGGAGGCCAGCAGCAAAGAGTTCATATTGCCCGTGCATTGGCATCAAAGCCCAAGCTTTTGGTACTGGACGAGCCTTCAACAGGAGTTGACAGTGTTGCTCAGGAAGATTTTTATGAATTGCTGGCCAAATTTAGAGATGAAATGAATATATCCCATGCGGATCGCATCGCATGTTTGAATTTAGAAATTCACTATCATGGTGAACCGGATTCCTGTTTTGAACCTGAAATAATGCAAAAGGTTTATGGGAAAAACCTGAATATTATGGTTCACGATTCCAGATGCGCAACATGTTCCTTAAAGAAACACGAACATAATGATTGAAATTTTTAGCCTTGAATTTATGCGGAATGCCTTTATGGCCGGCATAATGTTGAGCCCGGTTCTTGCTGTAGTGTCTTTTTTTGTTGTGCTCCGTCATTTATCATTTGTTGGGGTTGGTGTGGCGCATTCAGCATTCGGCGGCATTGCCCTGGGATTTCTTCTCGGTATCTCCCCTACAATTACAGCCATTATATTTGCAATAGCTGTCTCCAATGCAATCGGCTACATCGGCAGGCGTGGAAAATTAAGCGCCGACACAGCTATAGGAATCTTTTTTGCTTTTGCCATGGCGCTTGGGGTTGTTTTTATTGGCATGTCAGATCAATACAACGTGGATCTTTTCGGATATCTTTTTGGTAACATACTCGCAATTACCGATAAAGATTTAATAATTATTGCATTGTTGGGAGGTTTTGTCCTCATATCCATTTTTTTGCTTTTCAAGGAATTGCTGTTTGTTTCATTCGACAGAGAGGTTGCGCTCGTTAGCGGAATGCCGGTAGCTCTTCTTGATCATTTCTTTCTTACAATACTTGCGATGTCAGTTGTAATCAGCATAAAAATTATAGGAATAATTCTTGTCTCAGCTCTTCTTGTAATACCAGGAGCAGCAGCCTCACAAATAACTGATCGCTATATTCCAATGATTGCAATTGCCATAGCAGTTGCTTTGATATCCACAGCAGGAGGACTGTTATTTTCATATTATGCAGACCTTGCATCAGGTGCAACCATTGTAATATTATCGTCCATTATTTTTTTTATATTATTTATAGCTGGCCGGTTTCGGAGATAGAAATTAAGGGCGAATTTCTTGACAATATAGCCGTCAAAAGATATAAGCCTTTTAGTAATCGTTAACAGTTCATAGTTAAGGGATACGGCTTTTAATAGTCAGAAATTTGAAAACTCAAATATGAGATTAACGAGAGGCAGCAGGCAATTAAATTTAAATGCCCGCCACCTCTAATTGTTAACAAGTTACTTTTGAGTTTTCAAATTTCTGATAGTATAAATTTCGGAAATAAGTAATATTATAATTTAATATATCATAATTGCGAGGAGCGAAGCGACGTGGAAATTTCATGTAGTATCAATAAATTACAGTTTGCTTCACCTTAGTTCGCAATGACAGACCGAGAATTTATGTTACGATAACTTATGACTCATGAGTTATAAACATTAACCAAATAAAAAGGAGGAGTTAAATGAATCGTGTTATTAAACTAATTATTGCTGCTAGTTGTATTTTTTCATTAATTGCTTTTCCTGTAGCGTGTGGTAGTGATGACGCTGCAGAACATCAGGCTCCCGAAAAAAAGGCGGAGGCCACGCATGAGGTTGAGCCCACGGTTGTGCCTGAGGTTGTGCCCGAAGTTGAGACCGAGGTTGCGCCCGAAGTTGAGACCGAGGTTGAGCCTGAAGTAAAGCACTAAGTAAACTGGTGGCCAAAAAGAAGCAAAACCAAGTCCTTGATGCGCAAGAGCTTAGTACAGATTGAGTAAAAAATCGCTCAATTTGGGTTAAACCCAAGTTGAGCGATTTTTTGCGAAGAAATGTGCCGCAATCTTGATGCAGCAAGGTTTTTCGAAAACCGCATACCAACGGATAGATCGAGGATTTTCGCGCAAGAGATCAGTACAGATCGAGTAAAAAAGTCGCTCAATATAGGTATAATATTGGGGCAGGGCTAATTGGGTTACAAAAGCTTGACCAGGGTAGCCACAATAGCGGCCTGAGCAACCAGCATACCGGCAACCCATTTAATTATTTCTATTTTGGCTTCTGTCAGATCACGTTTTGACATCAGTTCTGTATTAACGATATCCTTTAGCGCCTCGGCCTGTACCTCTGCTTGCTCATCAGGCACTCCCCCGCTGCTTTCAGTTTTTTGGCGTAAGCCAATGTATCAAAGGTCATAACGCCTGGCATATTATTTAACTCCTTTATCAAACAGACTTTGTCAATAAATAGGTCAGCGCTGACGTACATCATTGAAAAATAGTAGGGGTACCCCTTGTGGGTACCCAAAATATGGAACAACCGTCAACAATGGGGCAACCACAAACAGGGCAACCACAAGGGATTGCCCCTACGGTTGGTGATATGGTAGGGGTATTTAAATCATTATTTACCAATGAATATATTCGGGGTGTGAAAAATAAGATACCCATCTTTTATATACTAAATTCCATCCACAGATTACGCAGATTATTAAAGATTAAAAAAATTCTATCCTCCCCTAATTCCTAATTCTCTTCTGTTTCCGCGTTTTTTTGTCTGTCTCCATGCCTTTTCCATGGCCTGTTTCGAAGCTTATTCCAATCTATTTTACGCCATAATCCTATGGCGCTAAAACATTCCCATGCCCAGCGGAGCCATTTTATAAAGGCAAAAGCGATCCACAGCGCCCAGGCTAGAATTGCAATACGATATACTGTAAGTGGAAGCGAAAAAACCCAGGCCTGTGGCAGAATTTCTCCGGATATATCCTGATACCATTTTAATAGGTAATTCCCGGAACCGTTTCCACTGATCTGCATGTTCGGGTAGCCCAAAAGTCCCTGCTTGATTCCGAATAATAAAGATCCAAAGGCAACGATGGAAAGTAATATAATAAAAACTTGGAATAAATTAAATGTAAGGTTTGATAATTTCTCAGCAACCTGTTTCCGGTAGCCAAGCACAAGAAACCAGCCGGCTACAGGTATTGCAATCAACAAAGAGCCTTGAGTTAATCCAAGGCTTAAAAGTGCCCAGTGATGAAATTTTAAAGGCGTTATATTTAACCGTCCAAGGCCAAAGGACAATAGAATAATTACAAAGACAACGCCCCAAAACAGTACGGCCGGTCCAATATACGGACCACCGCAAAATAAAATCCACCTGTCTCTCGGCATTGAAACAGAAATAAAGGAATCAACGCTTTTCATGCCAAGGTTTATCAAAGATGTTTTCAGTATGGTTTCTACATCTTTTAATTCTCTCCAGACAAGTTTAATATCCTGCTGTCCCGGCGTAAGCGGAAGAGTCACACTGTTTTTGTCTTGCCTGACAGGCTGTGACTTGCCGTTAATAGAAACAGACTGGAGTTTTGCGTTATCCGGAATCTTTATAGTATGACTGCCGCCTCTGCTGCTTTTTATCTTAAGATTCAATATAGCATTTCTAATCCTTTTTCCCGGACTTAAAGATAGTTCACTGCTTTCGATGGTGTGAGTCTGCCCCTTTATTCCTTCGGGTCTTGTAATTTTAATGGCAATTTCCTCCCCAGGCCAGGGTCGCCATTCGGGGAACCAGTTGCCGGATTTATTCTGATGATGAATTACAGGTATTCCGCTAATTTCAGCATGCCACAGTGTTCCGATGTTAACCTGCCAGACTTCGGCCCAGTCAAGAGTATCTTCTGCTTTTAACACCAGTTCATCTTCTATCTTAAGTGATGAAAACCATCTGAAATTTTTCTGATCAGGAGCCATGTTCAGAAGAACATTGCCGTTTTCCACGCGAATATCAGATGTAACTGATTCTCCTGCAAGCAAAGGTATAGACGCCGCAATTGCAGAACCAACAGGTGTCACTCTGCTGACAATGGTTTCTATCTGCCAGTCTAAATCTAAAAGAAAAATTCTTGTAATTTTGACAAATGACGGTAACTGCCCAGGCTCAAATGTTTCGGATACCGCAGTTTTATCATCATTGTCAGTGCGAATCCGGGTGAACTGAAGCTGTGTGTCTGCGACCCCGTTATCATACAATCCATCTACAGACCAGCCTTCTGAATTGATTTCAACATAATGGGGTTTTAATGGCAATTGCAGCCAGACAACATCCCTTTGAGGCAAAGCTCCTTTTATATCTATTTGATGTATGCCTTCAGGGAGGTTGAGCCATAAATATCCTGTAGATGGTTCGCGATACAGGCCGAAAACCGGCTTTTCATCTATCAGCACAATCTGAGGCAGCCAGTGTTGAACAGATCCAGGAAGCGGAACAGCCGTATCAGGATGTAAACTATGGAACTCTATCCTTATATCAAGCTGGTTTCCGGTTATTCTCACTTTCATCCGTGGGCTTAACGCACAGTTTGGAGCACACGGAGGCCTATCTTTTTCCGTCAGTTTTAATTTCAGCTCATCTAATAATTTTTCCGGCGGAAAAGAGTTGTCTGCGTGAGCCTGGCAAACAATAACGCTAAGAAGCAATACAGATATAATTGAAAAAATGCCGTTTTTTATGCTTGAAAAGCTAAATCCGCTGTTTTTTGAATAAACAGCCCCAGATAAGCGGGACAAGCAGTATATCAGGATAGCGAGAAGGATTACCCGCAATACCGCAAGAATAAGGTTCATAAAAGGTGAAATAAAGACAAATGAAATTTCTTGATCTTTTTCCACAGGCCCGTTCCAGGAAAAATTAATTTGTCGCCATTGCCAGTTTGGAATACCGGGACCTGTTTGAATCTTTGCATTTGGATCAAGTCGTTTTATTTTTAGCTGCGATGCCTGCTGGTTGTATAAATAATCAATATCATCAGATACTGCTTCCTCTTTCATGCGCTGCTTCAGGCTTTGAATAGTTTTTGGCAGTTTAGATGACAGTCTTGTTTTTTGGTCATAGCTTTTGTCTTCATCTATTGCAACTTTTCCTCCAGTTGCCCATTGTTGTGTTTGCTGCATTCCGATTTGCTGCCACGGTCTTTCAAGTTGCGGATAAATACCTGTCCTGATCTGATTAACCATAAACGGAAGGCTTATAAATATTAAACATGCTATGCAAATCATTCGATAATTATTTATCATTGAACTGATTTTACCTTTGGGAACAACGCGAAGAAGAGCTATAGCTGCAAGCAGATTCAGCCAGACCCAGCGGGGGGCATCAATTTCGTGATTTAATAAAACCATTGCTGCCAGAGCTATTATCCCCCATGGCCAGGAATAAAGTCTTGCTACTGCAAGCGAAATTATTAAAACCAGAAACATATCCAGCAGTGTCCATTGTTTCAGCCATGTTTGCCTGATATGATCAATTCCGGTTGCATCAAAAAGAGTCCAGCCCGGGGGAAGATTGAGAATACCCTTAACAGAATGAAAATCTCTGTCCCAACCCACAGCCGGAATATTATCCGCATCTTCAAGCCTGCTTTCAGCTTCAAGCCTGACATTTCCATACCGCATTTCCACACCAGCCTTGTCCGAACCTTTAAGACGGGTAATGAATTGTTCCCTGCCTTGAACCGTAACACGCCCAAGTTCAACAGGAGGTGCCATTTCCAGACGCCAGCCCGTAGTCATTGAACCGGTTATACTGTCACGTATAGAATAACCGGTTCCATCAAAATCCAGCCATAATGTACGGTGCAGATTCAATTGATCCGGAGCAGGCAGAGGATCCCCTCTTTTTTTCTCGACAAAGCGCATTGTATCATCGGGATGCATCAGGTATGCGGAAAATTTCTTCCATCTCTCAGGAATAGTGGTTTGCTGGGGATCAATCTGCATTACGCCTTCAATTGAAACTATCCGAAGATGATTTTTTGCCTCAAACACCCAGACCTCTTCATTGACATCAAACCCCCTGGAAGGATCAAAGTGTAATTCGTTAACATGTCCTTTATGTCTTGAAGTTATTTCAATTGTCCATTTACCGGGTCTTGCCTGTAATATAAGATTTCCATCAGCTTCTATTTTTGCCGGCAGATCACTTTTGAGTCTCATTGGTATGAAATTATCCGCAACTGCTTTCCCGAGTTTGACCTCCCTGTGCTTGCCTGAAATATACAAATCAACCCTTGTTACCAGTAATAGAGGAATTTCGTCCTGGATAAGACGATAAACTTTTACCTGAAGTTTATCTTCTTTTTCCCCTGCGTTTTTATCTTCTCCGCCCTGTTTGAGCCAGAGCTTTCCATGGTTATCCATATTTGGGAAGGGCTCTTTTATAAAAACAACCGGCGATCCTTTTCTTTTGCCGACAGGGTGTTTCTTTCCATTCACTTTGATATCCTGTGGCCAGAATTTATTATTTCCGGGAAGCAATATCCAGATTTCATCAGAAAACACTTCCCATTTTTGGGAAAACACGGCGCTGTTTTTTTGAAATGTTAGATTCAACTCTGATGGCCAGATGCAAATAGTTTTTGAAAGATCGTTGTATGCAAACGGGCAGTCAACATCTTTCTCGTTATGCAGTACCCAGCCAATCCATGGTTTTAAAGGCTCAGGCACAGCTTCCTTTAAAAGTGGTTCTGCAAAAGCGCTACACGCATAAAACAGC
>JAFDFV010000534.1 GCA_019309665.1 Deltaproteobacteria bacterium
CTAAACAACTTGAAACGGCAATATCACAAAAAGTATTATTTGAGTTGGAGGATATAGAATGAGAAAATCAATAAAAGAAGCAATTGGAACAACTATTCAGGATATGCTTGACTCTGGGTTTCAATCATCGTTTACAAAAAAAGAACTCAATTCGCTCGGGGTTAAAATTCCAGATATTGTAATAACATCTGCAGAAATTAAAGAAATTAGAAAAAAGACAAATCTGAGTCAAGCTGTATTTGCAAAATTGTTAAATGTCAGTTCATCATCTGTCAAGCAATGGGAGCAAGGGAAAAGAGTCCCAACAGGATCAACAAAAGTATTACTGGAACTTCTCAATAAATCCCCTCATCTTCTTAATTATAGAATTGGTGTATAATTTAAAACGATGGCAGAACAAAAAAATGGAGCTGACCACAAAAGCCGAGCCGATTTTTTGTTAAACTCAAATATTTCAGCGGTTTTTGTGTCAGCTCATTTTGGCGTTCGTCCTTTTAAGAAATGAGGTTTAAGGAATGATACAATTCGAATGGGATCCCGCCAAGGCAAAGATGAACTTGAGGAAGCACGGCATTACTTTTCGAGAAGCCGCAACTGTCTTGCGGGACCCGTTAGGTATTACTATTTTTGATCCTGATCATTCCGATAGGGAAGATCGGTTCATAACCTTTGGATTTTCGACCGCAGGCAGGCTCCTGATGGTGGCTCATACTGAACGTGGCGAGAAAATCCGCATCATAAGTGCACGACGGTTTATCCGTGCAGAGCGAGAGGCATATGAAGAAGAAATCCAAAGACGACAAAAGTGACGATCTTCGTCCTGAATACGATCTCCGTGAATTGCTCAAAAACGGTGTCCAAGGCAAATACGCAGACCGTTTCCAGGAAGGTACCAATTTGGTTCTATTGGACAGTGATGTAATGGATATTTTCCCAAATGATAAGGCTGTAAACGAGGCCCTTCGGTTGGTAATTAAGTTGACAAAGCTGACAATGTCCGAAAAAAAGAGCGCACCACACAACAAAGGGGCATACTCTTCGACGTAAAGAGGGGCGAACCAGGCGCTTGAGAGGGACTGGGCAAAGCCGTACCGTTTTTTGAAAGGCAGTAGTTGATCGATAGCCTCTGCTTTTACCAAGGGCTTCGCTTATCGTTGCCCAGCCCCTCAGCTTAACGTTCTGGGTCTGGGGTCAAACCTTGATTATTATAATAAAGCTTGACCCCTCTGAATGAAAAGTAGACTCTTCGGAATGTGTGAATGTGTACATCCTTTCCATTGTTAATGAATTCTTTTTGCAATCATTTTGTGTTTGTATGTGCAATCATTACATGCTATCAATACTGAAATGAAGACAAAACACCGGAAAACATTGATAGCTATTTTCGCCAAACCAACCACCGACCAAGGCAAACATCAGGTTCGTAAATATTGAGTCTTTTCTTGTTTCTCTTGGCGGCAAGGTGAGCGAAGGAGCCGGCTCACGCATATCGGTCACTGTTTCCGGGAAGACGGCGCATTTCCACCGTCCGCATCCGGGCAAAGAAGCGAAAAAGTACCAAGTAGAGAATGCCCGTGAATTTTTGCAGCAATTAGGAGTAATACCAACTTTTTTACAAAGATTTTACTGCCCGCGTTGAGTTTGATGCCGATGACAACATTTTTGTAGGCAGGGTGCTTGGCGTCCGGAGCATTATCGGTTTTCACGGTAAAACGGTGTCTGAACTGACAAAAGATTTTCATAATGCCATTGACCATTACCTTAACGTGTGTCGGGAACGCGGAGAGACTTTACAAAAGCCCTATTCCGGAAATATGACGCTACGGGTCCCACCGGAGATTCATGCGGCTGTGGCTATGGCTGCCGAAGCCCACGGTAAAAGTCTGAACCAGTGGGCAACTAAAGTGTTGAAGGATGCTGCGGATATACGTTAATAAAAACTCCGGCACATAACAACAGAATTCAAAGAAAACAAAGAATGAGAAAATGGGGTCTACGGTTGCCCCCTGCTCAAAATTAATAAGGGTCAAAAGTAGACTTGACCCCCCTGATGACCACTTTGGGGTGCGGAGCAATTATAAAGCGTTAGAGGCAGCGTTCGAATATGCAGAAAAAGCATGGCGCTGCTGGCTCGGACGACGCCATAGGGATGGCTATATAAGTTGCGAAAAGTTTAAGCGCATACTTGAAAGGGTTCCCCTGCCGCTTTTTGAAGTAAATACAAGTTTTATACTTCTCGCAAAGTTGGTTGCCAAATCCATGGCGGGCGGGTGATAACTGACGTTGGGTGTGAGTAATAGCCTCTTGACATAGTATCAATTGATGATATTATTATGAACAAAAAACAGCGGCAAACCCTTAAGCGCATATTTGAAAGGCCTGAACGTGCGAATATTTTTTGGCTGGACATTGAATCTTTGTTTATTGCTCTCGGCGCTGATATTTCAGAAGGTAGAGGCTCGCGCCGTAAAATCAGTCCGTAGATTCCTGCAGGAAGCGGGGGTAAAAGCATAATGGAATATAAAGGATATTTTGCAAAAGTTGAATTTGATGATGAGGCTAATATTTTTCACGGAGAAATTATCAATTTGCGAGACGTAATCACTTTTGAGGGTGAAACCGTTGAAGAATTGCGGAAAGCATTTCATAATTCTGTTGAAGATTATCTTGAATTCTGCGCTAAGAGAGGAGAAGATCCCGAAAAACCTTATTCTGGTAAATTCATTGTCCGTATAGATCCAGAACTTCATAAAACAATTGCCATCCAAGCACGAAAAAACGGGAAAAGCCTTAACGCATGGGTGAATGACACTCTTCTAAAGAATATCACCCAACAATCGCATTCACTCTGACGCCCAAAGCCGGGACGTTTTTCTCTTTTACCTATTTTAGCATAAAACTTCGCTTTTATAATGGGAAGTGGGGTCAAATCTACGGTTGACCCTTGCTCAAAATTAATAAGGGTTAAAAGTAGCTATGTAGGGTGCATTCCGTGCACCACAAATACCGAATTAATAATATATTCTTCATTGAATCTTTTTGGTGCGTAAAACGCACCCTGCAATCTG
>JAFDFV010000163.1 GCA_019309665.1 Deltaproteobacteria bacterium
CTAAAGTGAGCTAAAGTGCCTAAAATGCCTAAAGTTATGGTACGCCTTCGGCGTGCTAATTGATAAAATCCAATACGGCAAGAGTTATTCCCCTTGCGCATTGATGGGTTAAGGAAAGCATATAAAATAGCAGAATTCCTTAACTTTAGGCACTTTAACATACTTTAGGCACTTTAGGCACTTATTTTTTTAGGCACTTTAGCTCACTTTAATTAATTGAAACTATACACATAGCCCCGATTCCCTCACCTTCTCCAATCATACCGAGGCCTTCAGTTGTGGTGGCTTTGATATTGATGCGGGCAGGTTCAACTTTTATTGCCTGAGCGATGTTTTTTTTCATAGCTTCTTTAAAAGGAGCGATCTTTGGTTCCTGTGCAAAAATCGTAGAATCCATGTTGTTTATTTTAAAGCCTTTTCTACTGATCATTTCGCAGGTTTTTACAAGAAGTTTTATACTGTGAATGTCTTTGAATGCAGGATCTGTATCCGGGAAATGTTGACCGATATCACCGAGACCGGCTGCGCCGAGAAGGGCGTCACATAAGGCATGTACAAGCACATCCGCATCTGAATGGCCTAATAAACCCTTTTCAAAGGGGATAATGACTCCTCCAAGAACCAGCTTTCGCCCCTGAACAAGCCTGTGTACATCATATCCAATACCTATTCGCATGTTATTAATCAGCCTACACTTCTATCTATAGTATCGTAAAGTGCCTAAAATGCCTAAAGTTAAGGTACGCCTTCGGCGTGCTAATTGATAACATAGAAATAGCAACGGTTGCACTTCCCTATGCATTAATGACTCAAGAAATCTTTTTATATAAAATGGCAAAATTCCTCAACTTTAGGCACTTTAATATACTTTAGCTCACTTTAGGCACTTATTTTTTTAGGCACTTATTTTGCTTGCTTTCTCTCATTAATCAACCTGACCATAATTTTATCAGCCTGATTTAGACGAGCGGCAATTACCTGAAATAAATGTTTGGCAACTTCAGGATATTTCTCAATTATTTCATAGATCTTATCCCCGGGGAATCGCTTTATTACCGATCTTCCTTTTGATCTAATACTTGCAGATCTAAGTTCTCCGGTTATAGCTGACATTTCTCCGAAGTATTCACCGGGCTCCACAATTTCCGCAATTATTTTGCCTCCCTTAACAACAATTAAAGAACCGTGTATAAGCTTGAAGAAATCTATATCTTTATTGCCTTCACGGATAATCACATCTTTATCTTCGTATTTTTCTACATCAGGATTCACAAGATATGCGGGCAGAGCCTCTTTGGTTATAGTTGTTCCTTTTAGAATTTCCTCAACAGAGGTTACCCCCTCTCTAATTTTAGTAAGACCGGAGTCCCTCAAAGTAACCATACCTTCCTGTATAGCTGTCTTTCTAAGTTGATCCTCAGGAACGTTGGCATTAATTGCCTTAGCAACTTCGTCGGTTACTTCCATCAGCTCATATAAGCCGACTCTGCCTTTGTAGCCGGCTCCCATGCATGTCGAGCAGCCTTTTGGTCCATAAATTTTCAAATTCGGGATTTCTTCTTTGGAAAATCCCATACTCTCCAATTCATCTTGGTCGATTTTATTGACCAGCACCTTACATTTTTGGCAGAGCCTTCTGCATAGTCGCTGTGACAATACCATGGTCACGGAAGAAGATAGCATATAGGATGGTATGCCTATGTCTATAAGACGTCCTATGGTTGAAGGGCAGTCATTCGTATGAAGAGTACTGAAAACCAGATGCCCGGTCATAGCGGCTTTTATAGCAATTTCTGCTGTTTCCTGATCACGGATTTCGCCTACCATTATTATATCCGGATCCTGTCTCAAAAACGATCTAAGAGCAGCAGCAAAAGTCATTCCAACTTCATCTTTAACAGGTACCTGGTTTATTCCTCTGAAGTTGAATTCAACCGGATCTTCTGCGGTAAGTATTTTTGTGTCTTCTGAGTTAAGTCTGTTAAGAATAGAGTACAGTGTGGTTGTTTTGCCGCTGCCTGTCGGACCGGTTACAAGAAGAAGACCATATGGTCTTGAAATACATTTTTTAAGTGTTTCAAAGGTTTTTATCTCAAATCCCATCTTGGTTAGATCTACATTAAGTGCACTCTGATCAAGAATACGCATGACAACACTTTCACCAAAAAGAGTCGGCAGAGTTGAGACCCTCAGATCAACTGTCTTTCTTTTGCCAAGACGCATCTTGATTCTGCCGTCCTGTGGCACACGACGTTCGGCAATATCCAAACCAGATAGAATTTTCAGCCTTGAGGTTAAGGCATTTTTAATACCGAGCGGCAGATTCATAGACTTGTAGAGAGAGCCGTCCAGTCTGTATCTAACCTGCAATGCCTTTTCAAAAGGCTCAATATGTATATCACTAACACCGTCGTTTATAGCTTTTATAAGAATACCGTTAACGAGTTTGATTATAGGAGCATCGGAAGCAAGATATTGATCCATGCCGGTATCTTCTTCTTCCTGAATGCTCTGCATCTCAATTTCACCTGCTGCTTCTGAGACCAGAGAACCAAAGTCATCAACAACAGTGAGCGGGACAGTTTCTTCTTCTTCTTCTTTTAATCCATATTTATTATATTCTTCATCACTTATCTTGTAATATTTTCTGTAAGCTTCGACTATATCCAGTTCAGAAGACACTCTGACCTTTAAACCCCGATGGATCTCTTTTTGCAAATTTTCAACAGCGGTCGTATCAGTAGGCTCTGACATAGTGACTACAAGATTTTCCCCTTCGAACTTTAAAGGAAAAACCATATATTTTTTAGCGACTTCGTAAGATATAATTTTGAGAGCCTCCGGTTCCGGGGAGCTTTTTGATATTACTACAGCAGGGTAATTATAAATGCGGCTCAGTACATTTACTATGGTTTCTTCATCTATGTAGCCGAGTTTGATGAGTATGCTGCCCAGCCTTAGCGGATTTTTTTTCTGATAGTTTAGTGCATTCTTTAACTGAGCACTTGTAATATATCCCTCTTTACTCAAAAGCTCGCCCAGCTTGGCCTTGCCGGCTCCTGACTGATCTCTTATGGTAGCTTTCAGGCTGGTTTTTTGCGAAGAAACCGGATTTTTATTCATTTATTATAACACCTTAGCGCTTATAAATATTATTTTTTTGGGGATCTATAATTATCATAAATCTTTTTTGCTCCACCACCTATAAGCAGAACGCCTAAAAAATAGAAACAAAAACGTATAAAAAAAATAGCTGAAGAAAAATGTTCTATTTTTTGAATTTTCGGCATTACCTGGGGTATCCTTAAAAATACGCCGATCCCTGCCAGGACCAAAATAACTCCCCAGACAATCTGAATATTTATATTATTTTTTGCCATAGCTTTATCCTGTTTTGTTTAAAAATTCTATTTCAACCCTGCGATTGCTTCTTCTCCCTTTTGCAGTTTCATTAGTATCTATGGGGTTTTCCGGCCCCATTCCAATGGTTTTGATTTTCGTTGGATTAATTCCCTTGCCTGTAAGAAAGCTTTTTACAATATTAGCTCTGAACAAAGAAAGCTCCTTATTGTAATCGTAAAAACCAAAAGAGTCGGTATGGCCTTTTATAATAATGTCAGTGTCAGGATTTTGAGTCATTATCTCAGTAGCTTCATCAAGTTTTATTAAAGCATCACCTGAAAGTTCGTTTGAATTGTACTTGAAATGTATGATAATATTTTTATCTGGAATTTGTTTGGGTACAATTTGCTCTTCAGAAATTTGAACTTGTTTATTTTGTCCGGAATCAATTTGATTTATGGGATACTTTTGTACAACAGGCTTGGAATTAATAGTTGTTGAGCTGGATTGAAGCAATTGTTCTGATTTTGAATTATTAATATTATCAATAATCTGCATCATATATTTATTTATATTAGAAAATTTTATTTTGAACTCAGCAGGATATTTAATATACCACCATGTTAGAATAAGGAGACTAACTAGTAGAAAAAAACATCCAAGCACCTTAACAGCAGGCTTTAGCCCACCTCTTTTAACCTCTTGATTTGACTCATCTTCAGAAGTTTGGCTTTCTATTGGGGCAACTTCCTGATTTGGATCACTTTCAGCAATTTGGCTCTTTTGGGGGACAGCTTCTTCAGCAGGTATTTGAAGCTCTTTAGCGCATTCCTTTATAATAAGTTCATTTATTGTTTTTTGCTCTTTAACATATCCGGTTAACAAGGCCAAATCACATATTATATTTATTAATCTCGGGAAACCCTTAGAAAAAGAAAAGATCTCTCTAATTGCACTTGAGCTGAAAATATTTTTTTCAGAACCGGCAATATTTAAACGGTGCTTTATGTATTCTTTTATTTCATTTTCAGTCAACGGTTCGATGTAATAGTTTATCGTAATTCTCTGCCTTAAGGCTCTGTTCTCCGGTTCTATTAATATATTGTTAAATTCTTTTTGACCTACAAAAAATATATTTAAAAGTTTTGTATCCTGTCTTTCTATGTTTGACAGAAGTCGTATTTCTTCGAGAAGCTCAGGTTTTAATCTCTGGGCCTCATCAATTATAAGTAATACCTTTTTATTCTTTGAGTAAGCATCATTCAAGAATTTTCTAAGATGATTAAGGAACTCGCCTTTGGTGCTGAATTTTTTATCTATTGAAAACACATTTGCAATAAAGTTAAAAAAGTCAAGATCTTCCAGACCGGGATCAGGAACATGGGCTGCGATTACATCATCGTCCAGGTTATTTATCAGCGCGTTTATGATTGTAGTTTTACCTGTGCCCACATCGCCGGTTAGAAGAAGGAAGCCTTTATTATCAAGTATTCCATATGTTAGAATTGCTAAAGCTTCTTTGTGCTTTTCACCTAGCCATAGAAATTTTGGGTCTGTGCTGATTTGAAAAGGTTTTTTATTTAAGTTGTAGTATGAAAGATACATAT
>JAFDFV010000164.1 GCA_019309665.1 Deltaproteobacteria bacterium
GGATTTGTCTGTTTTTCAGCATCAACATCCCTTGCAAACGGCACAGTTATACCGGGGTAAAGCACCTCTGCCTTTTCACGTATTTTATCTGCAATTCCTTTTGGCTTATAGTCACTCCCCCTTTTCAGGAACTCCGGCAAGGCATTTAAAAAAGCATCCTTATGCATTTTTGAATTAAACACAACCATGTCAGCCACAAACGCAGTAGTAATGTTTATTATCCCCAACTGAAACGCTCCTTTGTCTCCCGGCGGCTGCGGATAAGTCATCTGGTTTTCATGAAAATACGCCAGAACAGGCGGGCACTGTGAACCAACAAGCGCTTTAAAATCAGCCAGGTTGAAAAGATCGGTCACAATAATACCATCATATTTTTCAAGCAAAGGGATCTTATCTACAATATGAAGCGCCGCGCCAAGCATACGCCAGCGCCAGTTTATAAAAAGATAATTCAGAACCGTTCACCGTAATTTTAAAATAAAACCATTGAAAAATACTTAATCTTACTTGCCCTGTTAAATCTAAGCCACAAACATCATCCCATGTGCAGCTAACACATTTTACAGAATTGTCGCTATAGTTTTCGGTGGTATCATTTTTTAAGCCCAAACCTGGCACAACAATATGCGAAACTTGGGTTTTTTCATATCAAAAATCTAAGGCTTTTAGTCACAAAAACCTTTAAGTGACTTACCTTCCAGCCATCTTTTAACAAAATTTTTTGTTACGATTATATTAATTTTTGCCTTTTCTGAAGACTTATTCAGAAGTTCCATTATCTCATGCACTTTACCCTCGTTTCCAATAAGTGCATAAATCTTAATACTTCGGTTAAAAAAGTTTACTGCAAGTTCGTATTTATCCTGATTATAATAAACTGTCCCAATTGCAGCCAGATCATCTGCAATTCCTTTGATAAATCCTGAAGATTTATCGGCAGATAAAGCTTTTTTAAAATATTCAACAGCATTTTCAGAGCGCTTTGTTTCAAACATAAGTTTGCCTAAGGCAAAGTTAATTGCCGCGATTTCTGAAAAGTTTACAGGTTCAACCTTATTAAGAGCTTTTTTTAATATATCTTCAGCGCTTTTGAATTTTTCCTCTCTGACAAGCAGAATCCCCCTGTTTTTAAGCAATGTTACAGAAAGCTTTTTGTTATTTTTCGCCAGGTTTTCTGCGAGGCTTAAAGCATTAGATGCTTCTTCAAGCCTGCCGCCTTCTATTAATGCGGCAGTTTTGTTTGAAAGAGACTGAACAGCACCTTCAATGTCGTTAATATATAAAAATATACGACAGGATTCATCAAAAAATTGTGTGGCGGAAAAAATGCGGCCAGTTGTTCTGTAAACATTGCCTATGTTGTTCATACTCATGGCAACACCACTTAAATCGTCGGAAAAGACAAACAGCTCATGTGCTTTTAAGAAGTGTTCCAGTGATCGCTCGTAACATCCTTTTTTATACAGATACGTCCCCTTTTTTATTTCTTTAATACCTGAAATAGTTGTATCGGATTTTTTTACTACATTATTACCGGTACATGCAAATAGCATTGATATGAATAGCAACATAATAATTATAACACATCTTTTCATATTGAATTTCCCTGGTGTAATACTTGCTCTATGATTAAATAATTTGTAAGCCTTCACGAAACGGTATTTCTAAGCTAAAATCAGTAAGAGTTTAACGAACTGCTGCGGACCAGTTCATTTTATACTATCACGGAATATGAAAGTCAAAACCAAACAGTATCGCCCTATTAAAGGGCGGGCGCTCGACCAGGAATAATAGTTGCGTAAAAAAGTTATTTGCAAGGCAAAAAATGTCAAATTTTTGACAAAATTTGAAAAAATTTTCCATAATATGCACTATTTTCAAGATAAACTCGATGTTTTTTGTTAAACTGATTCTGCCTCCTTCCTTGATAACGATTTAGTTCTTTTAAATTAGGTGGTTATGCTATGCCAGAGCAGTTTTGGCTCGGTTTTTGCTTTCTCATATAATTAATGAAAAAAACTGCCGAACATTCATCCTTTCAGGATACAGCATGGAGGCTTAGTTTTGGTTATGTATAAGAACATCGGTTTCGTTTCAACACGTTTTGCCGGTACAGACGGTGTCTCTTTAGAATCAAGCAAGTGGGCGGAAGTTTTTAAAAAAAATGGACACCGCTGTTTCTGGTTTGCCGGAGAACTGGATAGGGAGCCTGAAAAGAGCTACTTAGTACCCGAAGCTCATTTTCATCATGCACAAAACATATGGATCAATGAACGGATTTTGGGAAAAAGAAAGAGAGAACCTTGTTTAACCGAATTGATTCACGCTTTAAGATCCATGTTGAAATCCCATCTCCATAATTTCATTGAGCAGTTCAATATTGATCTTTTGATTGCCGAAAATGCTCTCACCATTCCGATGCATATTCCACTAGGGCTGGCATTGACCGAAACCATTGTGGAAACGCAGATTCCTGCTATTGCCCACCATCATGATTTCCACTGGGAAAGGATACGTTTTTCAGTAAATGCGGTAAGCGATTACATTCGCATGGCATTCCCTCCCAACTCGCCTAATATAGAACACGTGGTTATTAATTCTGTTGCCAGGGAAGAGCTGGCGCTACGCACAGGTATTTCTGCAACCATCATTCCAAATGTTCTGGATTTTCAAAACCCACCCGTAGTTGATAAAAAATGTAGCAAAGAATTCCGAAAATCCATTGGTTTAAAACCCGACGACATACTATTTTTGCAACCTACCCGCATTATAAAAAGAAAAGGCATTGAACATGCTATTGAGCTTGTTAAAAAACTTAAAGAAGTCGGAGGTAAGCTGGTTATATCTCATGAAGCAGGAGACGAAGGTTTTGAATATGCAGAATGGCTTAAAGATCTTGCTCTGGAACATAGTGTCGATCTTCACCTGGTAAATATTCGCGTTGCTGATCCCTGGAACAATAATTCAAAATCTGATAGATATTCTCTTTGGGATATTTACCCACATGCTGATTTCGTTACTTATCCCAGCCTTAATGAGGGATTCGGAAATGCTTTTCTTGAAACCATCTACTTTAAAAAACCCATGATGATCAATCGTTATGCCATTTTTGTTAGAGATATCGAACCACTGGGTTTTGATATAGTCTCTATGGACGGATTTCTCACCAAAAAGACTATTCAACGCGTAAAGGAAGTTCTCAAGTCGTCTGAACGAAAAGAGAAAATGGTGAATCATAATTACAAGATAGCCGCTCGTCACTATTCCTATTCCGTGCTTCAAAAGCGGCTCGACTTTATTATGATAAATTTCTTCGGCGAGCCACAGCTCTGCAACAGAATGGAATCCACGCAACACCCAGCCCATTTGAAGATAGTTCCACATCTTTCATCGCATACTAATTTCGACCATTCAATTAAGGGTTTTAAGCAAAGCGCAATTTAGGTTACAGTTTACTGCTAACTATTATTGTGCTATCAGGTAGCCGTTCACGGCTTGAAACTTGAAATTGGAAATTGGAAAGTAGAAATTTGGGAGAGATGAAACTCTGCCCAAAATTAAATGCGTTTATTAACAGTACAAAAGCATGAAGGCCAAATTTCTAATTTCTAATTTCAATGTTCCGTGAACGTTCACGCTATCAGTCACTTGTGTTCGACAGTGGTAGATTCAGAAAAGCTGGGATTTATTCGAAGATAAACCTTGAGGGTAATATTGATTGCAGCAAGCACACTGTGCGGAAGAATAAGCCCTGCCAAGTTTGGTAGCCACGAAGATCTATTGCATCTCAGAAATATGCGTCTCGAAACTGATGCAAGTATAATAGGCGCTGGAACTTTAAGAGAAGAAAATCCTGAAATAAAAGGGCCTGAAGGCACGGATTTAAAGAGTCGAATCAGGGCCATTGTCAGCGGTTCCGGTCATATACCAATAGAGGGGAAACTTATATTCAACCAGAGCAATCCTCCAATAATCTTTACAAGTCATTCTGCCGCTCAAAAACTTTCTAAAAAAGTGGGAAGTCTCGCAAAGGTGGTCGCAATCCCATCGGGGCCTTATGGCTTATCAATTGTTGCCTTATTAAGAGAACTTGAAAAGCGTGATGCGTCATCTGTGTTAGTTGAGGGTGGAGGGAAACTCAATTATTCAAGTATTGCAGAGGGTGTTGTTGATGAGATTGTTGTTACTATAACTCCAAATATATCCGGTAATAAAAACTCCGCATTACTTGTTGATGGACCAGTTGATTCAAACTTACCTTTAGTTAATATAGAACTTTTATCCAGCAGAGTCGGCAAATCAGGGGAAATATTTGCAAGATACAGGGTGAGGAAAGATACATCATGATTAAACAAGACCTTGCCATTCTTTTTTCCGGTGGGACTGATTCGCTTTCTCTTTATACTCTATCTGCAGTTGGCAAAACATCCTGATATTCCTTCTCCACGTGTGATACACCTGCTTTGCATGCTTAATGGCATGTCTCGGTTCCCAACATTTACAATAAATAGATTTAAAATGGCTGAGAAAATATTAAAGTCACAAGTACCTTCAAATGAGCCCTTGACGGAGTCCAATTTTGTCGAACTTGATATGGGAAGGCTTTTTCAGAATCGTTTGGCATAATAACCCGCTTTCCGGTTTATAATGATTTTGATGAGGAAATGATTACAAGACATTTTCTTGAAGACCACGGCCTCCCTTCAACTGGTGGAGGGGAGAGAAAATGCCTTTTTTCACAAACTCGGACAACTGCAACTGAAAAAGAGATAGGAATTTATTTAGATGATATGATTCCTCTTGTGAATAAATATATTGAGAGCAGGCTTGAAGGGAGATTAAAGGACTCGGCCAGGTGTTTCCATTCTGAAATGACATGATGGTGACGGCCCTTATAGGATATTTAGTCCAATGATAAGCTGCATAATTCCAACCAGAGACAGATGTAACCTGTTAAAAAGAGCCATTGCCGACACATACTCAGAGATCGATAACCTGGCTTACAATTGAAAGAGATAGAGCCAGGCCTACTTATGAGGAACTTATATTATGCCTTAAATCATCTCTTCATTCAACATATGACCTGTTGAAACGTCCCGATGAAGCTGAACTTGTCCTTTTGGCTCATAATGCACCACAGTTTGTCGAGGATACTGCAAGAGAAACGGCAAAGCGATGTGCAATGCAGCATAAAGACAACAATGGGCGAAATACTGAAAGTGATAACTGTTTGAAATTAAGCATCTTTACTTCTGATAATTGAGAATACCATCCTTACCTTCATCGCCGAACAGGGGCAGAACCCCTTTACCCTGAAAGAGACTATCGAATCTCTGGATTCGGACTGGGAGAGCACCTCTGAGGTGCTCAATCAGGCAGATGCAATACGTATGCTGTTTGCAAAATTGCCGGTGAAATACTTTTTGATGCGACCGCAAACCTCCACAGCTATTTGTCAAGAATGAAGACCCGACCCTTATTTACTTGCTTTTTGATGCAATCGCCCTGCCCTTAACGTTTCACTAAGTTGACAGCTTACTATATTGATGCTAAGGGCTTGGTTCTGACTTCGGCCGGAAATAATTATCTGAAAGTCTATAGTGAGTTATGATTTGCCCTAACGTTGCGCTCAACTTTTTAAAGTTACCGAATTCATAGATGAAGAGGTGTATTATGGCGAGCATTGATAGTATACGCGAGCTGTTTAGCAAACCAAAAGGAGATGAAGATAAGTTATTAAGAATTTTACAGAAATTTCTTGAGAAAATTGACAAACAAAAACATGGCACCTTTATTGGTAAAAAAAGGAAAATTAATTATGAAGAACTTATGAGGAAAGCAACATTTTCGACCGAGATGAGTTCTGAAGACGAGGTCGTTGAACGAATCGTGAGGTTGTATGACGGAGTGCCCCTGTGGGGGCATCCTCAAACTCAAATAAATGTTGTCCCTCCTCCCACCACAATTTCTATTTGTGCTGCCACACTTGCTGCACGATACAATGAGAATTCCATATGGGATCATTATGGAGTGAGTGCTTCGCAATCAGAAGTCATGGCTGTCGGAATGCTTGCCGATCTTATAGGATTTGATAAAGCAGAGGCAGGCGGAATCTTTACGTTTGGAGGCACCGGATGTAATCTATATGCTGCGCGTATCGGTATTGAAAAGGCTGATCCTGGAGCGAAATATTCCGGTATAAGGGATCGCATTCATTTTTTCTGCTCAGATGTCTCCCATTATAGTATAAAATCCTCTGCGATTTGGACGGGGGTGGGATTAGATAATATTAAGGTTATTCCTTCTACCGATGATAACGTCATGGAGGTTACGGAACTTGAAGCGGCAATGGAAGAAACATTAGAAAGTGACGCCCGGATAGGGACTGTCTTTGCAACAATGGGGACAACGGACGCTTTCGGCATTGATCCCTTAAAAGAGATCGTAAAACTCCGTGACAAAATGGAAACGAAAGTGGGATACAAGATCCATATTCATGCCGATGCAGTTATTGGCTGGCCATACCTGACATTCAAAGACGATGAAAACATCAAGCAGTTTCCCAGGCCACTACAGTATGAAATAATGTATGTTGTTTCAAAGATGACGGAATTACAATACGCAGATTCTGTCGGCATCGATTTTCACAAGACCGGATGGGCTCCCTATTTATGTAGCGCATTGATTGTCAAAAAAAAAGAGGATCTATCTCTTCTTCAAAAGATTAAAAAGGATATGCCGTACCTCTATCACGGAAGCGGTTATCAACCAGGAGTATTTACTCTTGAATCGAGCAGGCCAAACTATGCTCAGAAAGCATTAGTCAATATGATGTTACTCGGAAGGGAGGGATATAAGACCTTAATCGCTCATCTGCTGGGTGTTTCGGATTATCTTCGTACAAAAATGGAACAGAGTAAGGATATCACCTTGTTAAATCGTCATAATCCGGCTTTTGTCACCGATTTTCGCATCTATCCTGAAACAAAATATGCCGATGATGGAGAACTACTCTTTGAAAAAGAGCTCCGTGACAAGACAGATAAGGAGTTTACAGAGCGAATTAATGAGTATAATCAAAAAATTGCAAAGCAAATGATTGAAGAGGCAAGCTCAAAAGGAACATCAATAGTCTCCTATACAGATTCTTATAAAACAACGAAGAAAAAAAGAGTAATCGTTGCAATCAAGTCTTATCCGATGAGTCCTTTTACCGACAATGAGAATATGGACGTACTACTTGAAGAGTTGTACATGGCAAAAGGATCTGTTGACAACAATTACCACGTCAACTTATAAACTAATGTACGTCCCGCAGGTCGTCCC
>JAFDFV010000535.1 GCA_019309665.1 Deltaproteobacteria bacterium
CATGAGTTGAAATCAGCAAGCAGTTGACAAGGTATATCAATTAACTGATTTGCGGTTCATTCTTGATGCTATGTCCGAAGAAAAGAATTTAATAAATCAGAAAAAATATATGTTTGCGATATCCGAAAAAAACCAAAAATAAAATGAGAAACGCACGACCTGTGCGGTTAGCTTTCGGATAAAACTGCAACCTTCAGCGATGTTCGTCGGAACGGATGCCGCAGCCCTGCATAGCTGAATCGTAAGTCCAAATCGTTCATCAGAAGAAAAATTCTTTGTGATTCTATAGACTTGTAATGTAAAACGATGGGCTTTCTTCCATATTTTAAGTTCTCTAAAATCTCTCATTTCCACCCATTTTCAATGCTAACGGCTAACCGCTAATGGCTAACCGCACAGGTTGGAAACGCATAAAATCATGGGCGTCCCGCTGGACGGCCGCCTTGCCATTGGCCTTTCTTCTCATGTGGCTTGACATTGGGTGTCAAATGTACTAACATAAATATTAATTCTGAACAAGGAGATCAATCATGACAACCACACAACCGATTGCAAAAAGAACCGTTAAATCGTCTCGACTTGGACTTCGGACAACGCCGGAACAGGAGGTTGTCCTGCGCCGTGCGGCAAAGGTGTGCCACAAGTCACTGACAGAGTTTATCATGGACAGTGCATATCAGGCCGCCGAAAATGCGCTGCTGGATCAGCGGATGTTCATGGTCTCCGGCAAGCGATATCAGGCTCTGCTGGATCTACTGGATCATCCCGCTGAGGAAAACATCGGGTTGCGGGATTTGTTCTCCAGACCTGCACCTTGGCATGAGCAATGTCCCTGATTCCCCCCGAAGCGCTGAATAGTGGACATTGTGTTTCACCCTTCGACTGCGGCAAGCCGGTACTGGATGACTGGTTGGTTCGTCATGCGCTCCAGGCGCAGGCCAGCGGCTCAGCCAAAACCTTTGTGGTGGCTGATAGGGACCGGATTGTTGGATACTTCAGCTTGACAGTCGGACAGGTGGACACGCTGGAAGCTCCGAAGCGCATCCGTAAGGGCATGGGGCAGTATCCTATTCCTGTTGTTCTACTCGCTCGGCTTGCCGTTTCTCTACACCATCAGGGATGCGGTATTGGCAGAGGTCTCCTTCAGGACGCTATTTGCCGCACTCTCGTGATGGCTGAACAGGCCGGCATACGCGCCTTGCTGACGCATCCGATCGATGAGGATGCAGCTCGATTCTATCTTCGTTTTGGTTTTGTTGCCTCACCGCTTCGTGAACAACAACTTCTTCTTTTGTTAAAAGATGCACGTCGCCTGTTCCTTATGTTTAACACAGCGTCCCGCTCCACAAAACTACCAGCGTCCAGCTCCATGCAAGTAACCAGCCCCCAGGGGCATCAAAGATCAACAGCCTTTGGCAGTAGTGGAACTAAAGTTTGAAGTGAACTAAAATGGCATTACCGATAAACATAGACAATTTATTGACAGGCCAGATTGTTGAATGGGAACGGCTGGAATTCAAGGCCGGATGGAATCCTGAAAAGATACTGCATACTATCTGCGCTTTTTCCAATGATATTAACAATTGGGGAGGCGGGTTAAAGAGGAAAATGGAAGGCCTGCTTTGCCGCCAAAAGGGTTGATGCCTGAAAAAATAGACACCATTCAAAAAGAGCTGCTAAACCTGTGCAACTTTTTAAAGCCTCATATCTTTCCTGTTGTTGAACCGGTTGTATTCAGGGGAAAACATATTCTGATTATCTGGGTGCCGGGCGGCCAAAACAGGCCGTATCAGGCGCCTGTGTCTCTTGGGAAAAAAGACAATCAGTATGCTTATTATATCAGAAGATTCTCAAATACCGTAAAGGCAAGGACTGAAGAGCAGAAAGAACTGATTGCCCTTGCAGGAGCCATACCTTTTGATGACCGTATCCATCATTCTTCAGAAATTACCAGTCTGAAGCTGACGCTTATACAGGCATTTTTAAGCGAAGTCGGAAGCGAACTATACAAACAGTCTGCGGACATGCCTTTTGAGCAGCTTTGCAAACAGATGATGATTATTGAAGGCACAAGTGAATATATAAAACCGCGTAATGTGGGGTTGCTGTTTTTTAACGACCTGCCGCAGAAGTTAATTCCCCTGTCCCAGATTGAAGTGGTACAGTTCCCGGAAACGCCTGGAGATGACAGGCTTGATGAAAAAATATTTCAAGGTCCGATACACCAGCAGGTTCGGGATGTGCTGACCTATCTGCAAAATGTAATCTTAAAAGAGTATGTGCGGAAAGTGCCTGATCAGGCAGAGGCGATCCGATATTTCAATTATCCTTTTGTTGCTCTTGAGGAAAGCATTGTCAATGCCATGTACCATAGAGGGTATGATATTAGGGAACCTGTAGAAATCAGAATTCATCCGGACAGGATAGAGATCCTGAGTTTTCCGGGACCTGACCGGTCAATCAAACAGTCTGATATTGCAAAAGGAAAACTTGTTGCCCGAAGATACCGCAACCGAAGAATCGGCGAGTTTTTCAAAGAACTGAAAATGACCGAAGGAAGGTGTACCGGAATACCAAAAATAATCAGAGCCATGAAAGCAAACGGTTCACCGGAACCGATCTTTGAAACGGATGAAGACAGAAACTATTTTCTGGCAATTCTGCATATTCATCCAGAATCCCATGTCAGTGAGCAAATTGGTGAGCGAGTTGAAGCTGTTGAGGGATTAAATCATTCAAAATTCAACAAGCTTGTATCAAGTTTGTCCCAAGTTTGTCCCAGGTCTGTCCCAGGTCAAACCGCAGCAAGTGTTATTTTAAAAGCAAGAGATAGTATTGATATGGCTACACTGATGTTAACGCTCAATCAGAAAAACAGAACCCGGTTTCAATCCATTGATCAAAACGGGATTGATCGAATTAACCATTCCGGATAAGCCCACAAGCAGCAAACAAAGATATAAAACTACGATAAAAGGTCTTAAGATAATTGATGAAATAAAGAAGAAAAAAACATGAAACGGTATTCAGTATACAAAGACAGCGACATAGGGAAGCGCGAGCTTTATAAAGCAAGGTGAGAGCAGAAAACGGTATATTGAATCATTAAAAGCAGCCGACAATTATGACTATTCTTTGCTGATGAAATTTGTGCGATCTTGTTTTGTGCCAAATCCTTATTTATTTTCTTGCTTATGGCTATAAAGATGGCTATGATGGACAAAAAATATAACATGTCAAGAAGGTGGTAATAATGCAAAAGCAATTTTCCATATCTGAAGCAAAAAATAGACTTCCAACCATTATCCATTATGTCGAAAAAGGGCCATATATTGAATTGACCAGACGAGGGAAACCTGTTGCAGTATTGCTGTCGATTCAAGAATATGAACGGCTCAGCCGCAAATATACAGGGTTTTGGAGCGCCGTTTCGGAATTTCGGCGAAAGGTTGAGGATGAAGGGGTCGAGATTTCTGATAGTGATTTCAAAGGGCTTCGAGATCTATCTCCCGGAAGAGAAGTTGAGTTGAAGTGATGAAATATCTTATTGATACGAATGTACTTTCAGAGGCCGTGAAAACAGCCCCCAATAAATCGGTCATGAAGATGCTTGAAAGTCGCCAGCACGAAATAGTCACTGCCGCGCCGGTTTGGCATGAGCTTCAATTTGGTTGTCAGCGCCTTCCGCGGTCCCGTAAACGTGAAATTATTGCTTCATTCCTTAACGACATCGTTAAACGCACGATGCTTATTCTTCCTTATGACGACATGGCGGCAGAGTGGCATGCCAGAGAACGCGCCAGATTATCGTCGAAAGGTTTAACTCCGTCGTTTGTTGATGGACAGATTGCGGCAATATCCGTAGTAAATGGTCTGATTCTGGTAACACGAAACATTGATGATTTTAAACAGTTTTTAAGACTGAAGATTGAAAACTGGCATAATGCATAAAAATGGCCGATGTGTCCCCCATCTCGAAGACCAAAAATAAAACGAGAAACGCATAAAATCATGGGTGTCCCGCTGGATAGATAAAGCGTTTGAAGGGTAGTTGACAATAGATAATTGTAAATTATAAGGAAATATTATGGCTGAACAACCCAACAAGCTGGTGATTTTCCAGAGTAAAGAAATTCGCCGAATTTGGCACGAAGATGAATGGTATTATTCGGTTGTG
>JAFDFV010000165.1 GCA_019309665.1 Deltaproteobacteria bacterium
ATGAAAGACAAATTGTCAAGAGCAAAGTGAAGCGCTTTGACAAGAGGAAATGGCAAGGATTAAGGGCGAGTAATTAACCTGGAAGCCTCAGGGACGGATCAGAGGCTTTCCAACAATAAATTCAGGGGCGGGCAGGGTGAGAAGATCTTTGCAGAAGTTACGTTAACACAAAACTATGCAAAAGCCTCGGCGGCATTACCCTGACCGTCCAACTGAAATGACTGGTTCGGTTTAACCTGTTATTATAACAAGAAAATCTTTTATATTCCAACCAAAATATGCCGCGAGTAACAAAAAAATGATATAAGTCGACAATGCAATGCCAAGATACCCAAGAATCATGCCGCCAATAATAATTCGCCTATCTACCTCTGAATAGAGGATTCTATTCTTATTTAATAATGCTTGATGGCCCCAAATAACAGTGGGAATCCCAGTAATAATGCCGAGTAGCAAAAAACTCAATGCACCAAAGAGGACAATTTTTTTGACATTACCTGAAACTTTATTTTCAGAATCTGTTAAATTGCCATTCATAATTATTGATGATGATACCTGTTAACAGATACCGAAAAGCTATAATGCAATGGACAACCTTGCCTCCGTGCCATGCGACACAAGAGTCAACGGCAACACAATGCCCCCTTCCTTCATAGCAAGTTATTTACTTGGTTATGGACGTCCCGAACTGTTAGCCCAATGGTCAACCGTAGACTTGACCCCATTTCAAGGAACGTCCCGCAAGCAGGAAAGGAACGTCCCGCAAGCATTGTCTTGATAACATTTGATTGCTAGCCGCAGCAATTCATCCTCAGAGCTATCACTCAATATGTGTTCTATTTTACGGCGCGCTTTAACTGCGTGAATAAATATTTTCCAGCGATTTAGGGCTAAGTAACCCATACCTAAACTTATACCACCTGGAACAATTACCCAGCCCAGCCAAAACCAATCGTCAGCTTTCTCTGCCGTATTTATGACATAAAGTACTAGTAGGATTGCAACTCCCAGCGCCACAGGAGCTAAGAAACTAGCACCTAAGGATACTGCAAAATCAATCCACTCTTCTTTTCTGAACTTAGATATAAGCCCATCTGCGTATCCTTTCGAGAAGTGCTTGGCCATTGCTTTTATATCGAAGTGGTTGCACACAGGGCACATTACTTGTTCATTAACATCGAGCTTTTTTCGCAGCTTTTGAGATTCCAACTTTATAAGCGCGTTCTCCTTTGCTTTCCTAATAGCATCGGGGTCGCCTTGAAGGGTACTGTCTGCTTCACCTTCAGCACTGACAATAAGTTTCGCGGTCCAGTTGTATCCACAATTTGCACATGTACGATCGAGAGAGACTGTTCCAGATTCCGTGATGCGATATGTATATACCTTAATCCCCATCTTTTTTTTACCTCCAGCGTTTAACGCCTATCTCAGTCGGGGAAGGGCGCGAAGCGCGCCTGACGTCGGCTGGAGCGCTGTGTTAGGCGTATGCGCTAGTTTGCTAATCAACCCCTTAAAGTTATGGTTTCACGAGCCCTACAGCCGGAGCTGATTTGCAACGAGTCTCAGCTGATCCATGTAATCTTCAAGTTTGGTAACTCCCTCAATAGTTAGAACTGCATTCAGCAAGCCTGAGAACCCCGGACGTTTCGTAGCATCAACTAACGCCACCAGTCCGTCAGCGATTTGCTCTCTATAGATTGGGTTACCATTAGGATCTATACCTGTTTTCAGGGCGACTAGAGCTTGCTCGATGTTTAGACAAATTATCGGAATCTGTTGTTCGGCAGTGCTGGCTCCTGGACCCGAGGACATACCTAGGTGGGCGTGTTGCTCAGGTAGCTTAGAGATTTGCGATTTCAAATTTGACAAATCCGCTGCGATATCAGCATGGCTCCCTTTTACTTCGTCCTTCTTTATTGTCTCCGGTCTACGCAAAACGTTTAGGATCGCTTTCTGCTCGGTCATTGACAAGTGCGTTCGAATAACATCGGTAAACCGACGAATATCTACGTGAGTTTTCAAGGCTGAACGTATCGTGCCAAAAGTGTCAAAGTCGTTAGTCCTCACAGCCTCTGCGGCTATCCTCGCCAGTTTGACCAAGGCTTCGTCAGTGGCAGATCTCGCAAGTACAAACACTTCTTTTTCCGGCGTGGCTGCTTCTTTATCTTTTAGCTGTCTTTTGTGGAATAAATACAATAGAAAAGCGCCTGCAATCAGCATACAAGCCGACACGAATGGATGCGGTAACCCAGTTGATTCGCCCACTGACAAAAATAATGCTAAATTGAGACCACCACCCATAAACAAAATCAGGCCAAGAGCGCCAATTACGAATGTCACGAATGCAGCCATAAAGCCCCTCCTGAATCCTGCCTAACGGTCAGGTGGACTGGCTGGTTAGGCCTTTGTGCCGTTCAGGTTCTATCCGGTCACGATTTGAAACGCCAAGGCGACGCCCTTTTTCTAAAAGTTTCAGACATAAAGAGCGTATCTTCTCCAGTTCATGGAAAAACTCACGCTGTGCCTCCTCCGCTGGCAAACAATCAAAAAGGTCTGGTAACTGTACCCCATGACTCATGATTGCATTGGCCTGTTTGCTTCTGAGATGTTTTCGTACATAAAGACAATTGTCCGCATGGTAAAAGCGTTGAATAGACTCTGTAGCACTTATGACTCCACTGGCTAATGACTGGGCTATTCCCAGATTCAAAAGTGCAAAGAGTTCCAACTGCTGTGTTGGTTTCCCACGTGAATCCGAGAGAACGATATGGAATGGATGATTTTGTTTCATGTTTTTGCCCTCCTGGAAAAGAATTTGACACCGGCAACGCTACCGGATTCGTGTTCAAAGTAATGAGCTTCGCCGAAATTCCCCTGCTTGATTACTTTTTTCCATTTGCCTACACGTAAATGTCGCAATTCACGAAGCACTGCTCGGTTACGTACCGGGTACTTGAGAGTACCACCACGAACAGGCGTCCAACCTTGCGGTACTGAACCGGACTCATAGATTTCTGCATAAAGGTTAAGCGGCATTCGTATCCCTTAGCAAGATTTTTTCGAGGTTTCATGAAACAATTATTACCGGACTTGTAATATTGAACACCACTGATTTCGCAGCGAAACTAGCCTAATGTGTATAACCTGCACCCAAAGCCAACAAAGACCTTGGTAAATACGACTTTTTACATGGGTTACGCAAAATAAAAACCAGCGCGACTTTGGGTGTCAGGTGAACGATTGTTAGGCGATATTATTAAAATATCAATGTGTTATACTAATATTAATCAAAACAAAATCTTAAATTTGCACCTCCAATTATTCACTTCTAATGACTGGAAGATAATGACAATCAGTTACTACATAACCTTACATGTATGCATCTTACGGCTACTTTATTGGTCAATTACGCATATACTCTATCATCATCTTCATTGTAATCAGAAGAACCGCACTCAGGACATGGGGGACCATCGTATTCACAGTATTTTGTATCACAATCACGACAAGTATACACTGGAAACCAATTCGATGAAATGGCATCTTTTGCCTCACGACCACAATATGGACAAGAATCATAAGTACTCATTTTTAATTCCTCCTTTCGATATGAAACCTTCTCTATTATCGCCTAACGTAGAGCTCACCAGCACCAAAAGCTAATGATGACTTTGCAAAAGCGATGTTTTATACTAAAAATAGCAAAGGCTAAAAACGCGCGGGCTTTTGGTGTCAGGTGTAGCGGTTGGTTAGCCCACTGCGTGTTAATTATATTCTTTTCTTGCGTTTGAACTAAGTTGATAACCAATATATCTTGCCCATAATAGCATACTAAACTCTCGTTGTTTTTTTGTTATTTCATTTTGTTGCATACTTTCAATTAAATCAAAAAACGTTAAGACTTTAAAATTTGAATAGTTTGGATTTAAAAAGCTACTAAATTGCTCCCCCGTTTTCTTTGCCGAATCATCTTCTGGCGCACAAAATACAGCAGTGTTAACAAACGAATATTTACCACTCTGCAATAATGATTCTGCAATTAACTGGTTTCTGAATATTTGATTAAACTTTGATGAAATTAACTGTTCGTAGCTTGTGCTGAACGCTTTGCTTGAATTATAAATATCTTTATATCTGTCACTACTGTATTCTTTTGGTGAGAATGCTTCTGTGTATTTACACTCAATGCCTATAAGTCCAAGCTTTCCTTCTTCCAAAACTTCTACGGCAACATCAAAGGCTGAATTATCATTTGTAAATATTTCTTTCGGTGTCGGAGCATACTCAAACAGCACTTTTTTCACTTCAGATATTTCAGGATAGAATTTAGCGAATACCTTTTGCGCAAACTCTTTATCGAGATAAAATGCTCCAAAAAAATTAAAGCAAAGTGGCTGGCTTGACAATAAATTCCCTCTCAATCTATCTTCTTGAATTATTCCTGGAGCATCACTTTGTCTTTTCTGGAGGACATCATTAACAACTTCAGCAATTTCCTTTGATAAAAAATTTCCTTCATAACTATTGTTGGATTTTACTGTATTACAAATATCTTCGCTTTTATTGTTCGGTCTTGGCCCCTGCATTTCGCCCAATACAAAAGCACGCCACCATCCTTGATGGATTCGAGCAGTTTTAACTCTGTTATTTTCCTTTCCAACAATATCCCCAATTTTATCCTTCATATTGCCACCTGATTATAGTTGAAGGGTTAACATAGATTAGACGGCCTAATAGCCGTAGTTAATTACGACTAATTGCCGCTACAAAATCATAATGTATAAACAATACAATGTATTAATATTAACATTGTTTTATATTGAAATGTGAAATACCGTTAAAATACAGACTATTTCTAATATGCGACTGTTTTCTCGTATAGTGCTTTTGGGGTAAATTTTTTAACCTTATGATATCATAAAATGTTGCAATATAAAAAGATATATGATAATAAATTATAACATAATTGATATTTTAGAAATTCCGATTAGGGCATAATGTGATTAGATTTTATTTTGCATATTAGTAACAATTTGTCAATATTTAAAGGCAATTGATTATTTATGATAAAATGGAGTTAAAGATGAAGCTGTTGGATCAGGTACGTCACGTAATAAGGAAGAAGCATTATTCGATTCGGACAGAACAGGCGTATACAAACTGGATCAGGAAATTCATACTGTTTAATGGCAAAAAACATCCCAAGGATATGGGAGAGAGAGATTTCGCAATACATATCATACCGAGCGGTAAAGAGAAATGTTGCCGCAAGTACTCAGAATCAAGCGCTCAACGCTGTTGTTTTTCTTTATAAACTGATATTGAATAGGAATTTGGGGGACTTCGGCAATATGCAAAGAGCCAAAAGACCTAAAAAATTGCCGACTATACTTTGCAAGGCTATAAACTGCGCTTTTTGAGACGGTCAGGATTATAAGGAAAAATTAAACCACGAAGGACACGACACGAAGGGGCACGAAGATTAGAATTAATGATTTTTATAATTTCTTTGTGTTCTTCGTGAACTTCGTGGTGAAAAAACATAATAAAAAAGCTCAGATTTTGACTGTTTACAGTATATACTTACAAAAAGAAAAAATTAATCATGAAATTTGACATATTTATCAGACGTACTTTTGAAGCGCTTAAAATATCATCCCAGAACAGGCTTGCAATACTCCTTGGGATCAACAGAGCCGGGATTACGCA
>JAFDFV010000166.1 GCA_019309665.1 Deltaproteobacteria bacterium
AAGTAATACAACAAAATTGGCACAATGACATCGGGGATGAAAAAAAGAGTATTATTTATTCTAGCACTTCTAATGAGGTGGATAATCTGGGTGAATACATGGTACAAGGATGGCTTCGCAAGCCAGGCATTACTCAGCTTACATCGGAATTTACAACTGAAGGATATACCGAAGGTTGGATGACATTTAATTTGGAGAGTTTTTCTGTTAACAATATAGATCCAGATCGGGAGGGTGTCTTTTACATTGACCCTGGGGTATCAGATCCCTATATTGTAAGCCAGCCTTTGGCAGTAAATTCTGTCGAATATGATGCTGTTGAAATCATGATGGCCAGCAACGCCCCTGATGGAGTCGGGGCTATTTATTTTACAACTGCTGTGTCACCTCGGTGGTCAGAAGACAAAAAGGTTGATTTCAGTGTAACCAATGATGGCGATTACCATAAACGTTTGGTTGCTATGACAAGTAATCCCCTATGGACGGGTACCATTACGGGGATTCGTATTGACCCTGCTAATTACGGAATTAATGATAGTAACGAGGATACTGTAGGTTTTGATTATATTCGGCTGGTCTCTTATTCTGCTACTCGCTTTATGAACCTGGAAAACGGGGTTGACGGCGCTGTTATCCGCAGCACCATTGAGGGCATGTCCTTTACCACTACCGGTGGTTATGACTGGATATACGCGGATGTCAGAACCGGCCAATATAATTATCCCTTTTACTGGGTGAACGGCAATGTATGCGCTTGGCTTGGCGATCGGCAAGGAGCAGGACGGATAGATTTTACCGGTGAAACCGCCACAAGACTTTCCCTTTCTTATAACAGTTACAACAATTTTTATCTTGAAGCCTATGATTCTTCCGGCAGTCTGATTGACAGCTCAGACGGGCCGCCAAATACCGGTACAAACAAAATGAACCGCCTGACTGTTTTCGGCAGCAATATAGCTTATGTCCTAGCGCATGATGCAGGCAATTACTGGGTGGCTGATGATTTTGAAGTCAGCGATCTATTGGCAGATGCGTTAAGCCACCTGCCGGCCGGTTCAGGCGCAGAATCTGAATATCTGGAATTGATAGATTGTTTAGGCACTTATTCCGCCATAATCGCCAACGGTACCACACAGGCCATTGATATTATTCTGGACTGGGGTGGAAGCGAATTGGCGCTTGATGTATTCCGCCCGGATGGAAGCTTATACGGACAATACCAATCGCAAACGCCGCCTATTGTTGTCAATATTCCTAATGCCGAACCTGGCGAATGGGAAGTTGAGGTTATACCGATTGACATCCCGCACGATAATTATCCGTTTTCCCTGGTTATCGGCATGCCAGATAATGACGGCGATGGCGTTGTTAATCAAAATGACAACTGTCCGGATACGCCAAACCCGGACCAGACCGACAGCGACGGTGATGGTACAGGCGATGCTTGCGAGGGCCTTAACAATCCCCCAGTCGCCCAATGTCATGACGTTACCGTCTCAACCTCACCTGAGGCCTGCACGGCCAGCGCTTCTGTTGACTCAGGCTCCTATGACCAGGACGGCGACGCTATCGCCTTGGAGCAAGACCCGCCTGGCCCCTACGCTCTTGGCATAACTGACGTCACCCTGACTGTTACCGACGAAAACGGCGAATCAGACACTTGCACCGCCACGGTCACGGTCATGGATGAAACCCCGCCCGCCGTAAGCGTCCTCTCGCCTTCGGCCAACAATGCTCTCCTGGACGGCGTCACCCTCTCAGCCGAAGCCTCAGATGCCTGCGGTGTTGACAGCCTCTCTTTCTCCATCCAGGAACCCTCCGGCGTCGAAGTCTTTTCCCTTAACGCCTATCTGGATGGGGACGACCTTTGGAAAGCTGACTTTAACTCCACCACCATGCCGGACGGCTATTATGTCCTGGTCGCCATTGCCCTGGACGAAAGCGGGAACGAAGGCATAAGCGAAGCCATGCCTTTTAGCATCCGTAACTGGGCCGTGCTTGATCTTTGTCCGTCCACTGCCAATAGTAAAGCTGGGCGCACGATGCCGGTTAAGTTTGCGCTCCGGATAGTAGCTATTGTTGATCCAGCTATGCCCTTTGTTAGAAACGAGGACCTGGCCATAAGAATCTGCGACGAATCAGGAAATACTATTTACCAAAGCTGCTACTACGGTGACACCTCTGCTGACTACCGGATTAGCATAGAACTCTATATCACGAACTTCAAGACTTTTAAGGAGCAGCCGCAAACATATCTGGTGCAAATCTGGCGACCCAATAACTTCCTAGTAGGAGAGTTCACCTTTCAAACAACCAAATAAATTATATAGAAATCACGAAGGCAGGACTCACTAACGGTCCTGCCTTTTTTTATCCATACCTAACCCATCTTTGCGAGCTGTGCGGGTAGCATTTACTGTGTTTTGTCAGTAAGTTGATTGCTATGAAAGATCTGTCGTAGTAGCGGCTTTATGCAACTTGCCAAAATTGCTTTGGGCTGGATAAACCCGCCACTACAGGAATCTGTCGATAAAGATTAGAACATTCGGAAGGACTTGGAAATTACCTACCCGCACAGCTCGCATCTTTGTGGGTTTTAAGGTAAAAACAGGCTAAAATGCCATTTTTCTGCAAATCTCCAAAATATAATAACTGTAAAATTAATTAGTTATGGCAAATGGGGGTGTAAAATGTCCAATGTAGTGCCATAAAATGACCACAAGGAGTTGACTTAGACGCGTCTCTTTCTTCAACGCTAAACAGAATTGACCCACCTCTGCTAATTTAATCTGACCCACCTCTCTTAATTTCGTATTTTTTTTGCTCCACCGATTCTAATCAATTTCCCTCCTTTTTTATCAATATTTATTTTTCCATCATTAAACCGTACCTTTTCACCAGATAATACCGACATACTTCTTGAACCAACCCTGGATCAAGGAGACTGTAAAATGCAAAAACGCAAACGTTGTCGGAACAAAGATTGTGGTGTGCTGTTTACCCCCTGTCCCCAAGTTCCAAACCAAGAATATTGCTCAAAAAAAGAGTGCCAGCGAGCCAGAAAAAGAGAGAATAATCGGTGTCAAGAATAATCGGTGTCAAAGCTTGAATTGTGAATTAATGTTTGACAATTAAGCCACTGTCATTTAGCAAAATCAGTATGGGTAGAGCAAGCAGAAGTTAGGCGAGGGAGGCTTGGCCGCTTGTCCTATACCGAAAAAAAGTGGGGAGATTCCTCTCCGTTGTTGAAAGGGCTGAGCTTCTAAACATCTTTCTCATCATTTTAATGGCCCAGTTTTTGAACGCCCAGGGCCGTGCTGAGTTCCCTGTACAAATTCTTTGCTTCCTGATGAATAGGTGAGCTTTTCAAGCCTTTGATGTTGGCTGTGCGGGTAAAAAAGGTCTTCATGACCTCTCGGGGGCTTCCAGTTGACCGACCAAAAATGGGGAGGTCTACTTTTGCCCCTTGCTTCTCAGGAATCAAATGCGTCAAATCGGTGTCAAAGCTTGAATTGTGAATTAATGCTTGACAATTAAGCCACTACCATTTAGCAAAATCAGTATGGGCAAAGCAAAATGAATAAAGACAAAAAAGTGAAAAATCAGTTTTGACACCACTACCCCCCTCTATTCTTGCGTAAGGAGAACTCAAAAATGTCCATTCTTAGCTATCTGACTCTATTACTAACGCCCCTCTTTTTTTTGATCCAGGCCCAGGACTGCCTTGCGGCCGCCTGTCCTTCCAGGGACACTATACAACAGAACGTGCAAAAGACCTTCAGGCAAGATATCAGTGTGGTAAAGATCCAGCATAGTGCTGTCCCGGGGCTTTGCGAAGTTCAGATGAATTTCAAGGGCCAAAACCACATCTTATACACTGACCAAAAGGGTAAATTTCTGATCACTGGCGTTATCTTCAGAAGCTCAGACGGGACCAATATCACCAAAGAGGCAATTACTGAACTCAACCGTTTTACCGATTCCGAGATCAAACGTCTTGAAGACCTCACTGCCTTTACCGTGGGTTCAAAAGGGAAAGTTGTTTAATTTGTTACAGATCCGCAATGCCCATACTGCAGCAAGGCAGAGGAAATAGTCGTCAATATGGCAGAAGCAGGGGAAATCCAGCTAAAGGTCCTGCTATTCCCCCTTGGCATGCATAAGGGTGCAAAGGAGCAATGCATATCCATCATCTGCGACAATAAGGGTTTGGAAGAGCTTCACAGCGGGTACAAATCGGAAAACCAGTGCGAGGAGGGAAAAAACAAGGTTGAGGATACTCTCCGTTTCCTGCCGCAAAAGGGTATAACAGGTGTTCCGACCTATATCTTTTCAGACGGACACTATCATTCAGGAGTGCTTAAAAAAACTTGGGTGTCAAAGCTTGAATTATGAATAAAAAAAAGTTTTTTTACAAATGGCCCGATTCCAAACCATGAATCAGCCAGAACAATGCAGTTGGGAAATCCATTGTTCATAGCTCATCTATGCCACTGCCTGGGTTTCCGAAACTTTTACGCTGAGGCGGTAGCCCAACTGTGAGAGAAAATCTTCGCAATCTTCCCAGGTCATACCAAAGGCTTTGACATCGCCCAGCCCCACGCGACTGACGATGTCTCTCACGATTTCAAAGTCCTTCTCTTCAAAATTCGCCTCCATCATCGCTGACTCCGCCCAATCTACTAACTCTGCCAACGTAATACGATGATAGAGGTAATCAATAAGCTTTTGACCGACCTTTTGACGAGTAATTTTCATCTCCCACCTCCCTTAACTCTGATGTGTCCTTTGTTTACAGGATACTTTTCATGAATCTCAACCAGTCGGCCATCCTCGTCGAAGATTTCCTGATAGAACTTGATAGTTCGCTCTAAAGCGTCCACTACTTTGACGTAACGCGCCAACCAGCC
>JAFDFV010000536.1 GCA_019309665.1 Deltaproteobacteria bacterium
CCATAAGCAGTTCAGCAACCATCTATCGTGGGCAGGTGCTGCTCGACAGCACGAGCGATATCGTGTTCGCCGGCGACACCGCTGCTATGGCCGCTGCGGGTTTGAGTACCACAGGCAACAACACCACTACTATTGATCAGGTTAATGTCTCAACCCGTAAGGGCGCCACCACTGCTATCACCAGCATTGATTCTGCCCTGAGTGAAATTGATGAGATGCGCGGCGAAATGGGCGCTGTTCAGAACCGTTTTGAGTCAACCATTTCAAACCTGCAGAACGTTTCTGAAAACATAGCCGCGGCTCGTTCCCGTATCGTGGATGCGGACTTTGCAGCAGAAACCGCAGCTCTCACCAAGTCCCAGATTCTGCAGCAGGCAGGCATAGCCATGCTGGCCCAGGCCAATCAGTTGCCGCAGGCAGTGCTTAGTTTGCTTCAGTAGGTATGAGCTGGTAAGATGGTAAGATGGTAAGCTGAAAGGTAAATAATAACTTTAAACCAGAACCCCGCTTCCTGAAAATGGAGGCGGGGTTTTGTTTTTTAACTCAAGAGCTTCAACAAGTAAAACTGTGATATTCTATAAACTCATGCAGCCATGCGTTTAAGATCATCTATCTCCTGCTCCAATTTGGCTACTCTCCGGTCCAGCATGGAATGCTCATCTCTTCTGACAATCACTTCATATAAACGATCAATTCTCTTATTGGTTTCGTCAATCTTTCCGCCCAGATCTTCTCTTACGGAATCAATCCTTTTGTTGGTCTCATCGATTCTCTCGCTCAGCTCTTCCCTTACCGAATCAATCCTTTTGTTGGTCTCGTCGATCCTCTCGCTCAGCTCTTCCCTTACCGAATCAATTCTTCGACTCTGATCTGCAAGGTGCAGATTGATGTCATCCAGCCTTTTGTTGGTCAAAACCAATGTGGTTTTGACCTCTTTGCTCTCATCTTTGATTTTGTTCAACTCCGGCACGATGAGCTCTTTTAGTACGCTCCCCACCGCTTCTTTAATGTCCATCACACACCTCCGGTTTAAATCACATTAAACAACAAACAAAAAATACAATATCCCATTCCGGTCATTCTGACAACAATTTTATTGGAAGAAATGGCATCCTTCGCGACAAATCAAAAGTAGTTTGCACTTTGTTGATCTTGTATCCTGCATACCTCTATCTTTCTCGCCAAAAAAATTCCTATACACTCAAGTTTTTTGATGAAATGCCGATAATAGTATTAAACCAAGGAGAAAATAATTATGTCTTTATCAGTCGGCGGTCTTATGTCTTGATACCAACAGTATCATTGACCAGCTTTTAGCTTTGCAGCAGAAGCCTATTATTAAGCTTCAACAGCAGGAGGCCGCTTATCAGGTGGAATTGTCGGCATACGGCAGCTTGCAGAGCACTTTGAGCGGTCTTAAATCCGCCATGGAGAATCTGGATTCCGCAAACGATCTCACCAGTTTTTCAGCTTCCTCAGGCGATACCGACCTTTTTACCGTATCTGCCGATGATACCGCCATACCAGGTTCATACAGCATTACAGTAACCCAAATGGCTAAAGTTCACAAACTGACAAGTTGCGGCTTTTCCGAGGGGGAACTCGTGGGTAAAGGAATAATTCAGCTCAAGGTGGGAGACGGCAGTACAACGGATATTGCTGTGTCTGCCACCGACACCATCGACGACGTGGCCCAGGCCATAAATGATGCAAAAGCCGGGGTCAAGGCGACGGTCATTTTTGACGGCACGAACTATTTCCTGACTCTTTCCGGCGAGGATACCGGATCGGCAAACAAAATCAGTCTCATAGTAACCGACGAGGATGGTTTTAACAAGGATGATAGTAATCTTTCCCGATTGTTCTATGAAGACTTAGATCCGGAAAAGCAAATGGTTCAGGCCCAGGCTGCCGCAGACTCAATCATCACTATTGACGGTGTTGCCGGTATTCACAGAAATTCCAACACGATAGACGATGTTGTCAGCGGTTTAACCATTACCCTTGAATCAGCCCCAGACACTGACAACCAGGCTGATCTGACTGTAAGCGGGAACACATCAGAGATCGTCTCAAAGATAAACTCTTTTGTCAGTGCATACAACAATGTGCTTGACTTTTTTGACGCGTCTCAAAGTTATAGTCAAAATACTGACACCGCAGGCGTCCTGTTGGGCGATGCCACCACAAACAGTATACGCAACCGTCTCAGAAACATGGTCACAAATACGGTTCCGGGCGTTGAATCATTCGAACGGTTAACCGATTTTGGCATTACCATGAACAGCGAAGGACGGCTGGAGGTCGATTCTTCAACCATCAATAGTGCTCTTGATGATGATTTTGATGATGTTGTCGAGTTTTTTACCCAGACCACAGAGGGCTCTGAGGGTTTTGCCGTGCGCATGGTGGATACACTGGATGCGATACTTGATTCCACAGGCGGAACCCTTGATGCAAGGACGGGTGGAATCCAAAACAGTATAGACGATATTCAGGACCAGGTTGAACGTATAGAAATGCGTAATCTGGCATGGGAAACACGCACCAGAGCCCAGTTCAATGCATTGGAATTACTCCTTGCCGGATATCAGAACACCGGGAATTATTTGAGCCAGCAGATTACAGGCATGCAGAATTTTAATAACTACATATCAAACAGGGGATAGGGATTGGGTGATTGGGTGATTAACGAATTAACTAATTCAAAGAAAGGAGATAAAATATGGCGCCCACAGGGTATGCGGCGATTCTCTTGATGCTCTACGATGGTGCGATGAAGTTTGTGAGGTTTGCGCGTTTGGGCATTAAAAAGAAAAACGCAAAGATCAGGGGGGAAAACATCTCAAAGGTTATGGCGATCCTTACAGAGCTTGATTGCGCATTGGACAGGGAAATGGGGGAAGAGCTGGTGGAAAATCTGTCTGATCTGTACCACTATATGATGGACCGCCTGGCAATTGCCAATATGAAAAACGATATCGGCGCTCTTGATGAAGTGGAAAAACTCCTTCGCGAGCTAAAGGAAGGCTTTGATGAAGCGGCTAAAAAAGAATCCGCTTTTCAGCCGGCCATTGAGCGGACGCAAATGCAAGGGGGGGTCTGTATTGCAGTTTAATCATAAAACGCTTTATGAGAGTCTTCAAATTATAACCATGAGGGTTAAAATCGCCCTTGGTGATAATGATATCGAAGCGCTTGTACGATTGGGCAAAGAGCATGAGAAGATAATGAATGATCTTAAACA
>JAFDFV010000167.1 GCA_019309665.1 Deltaproteobacteria bacterium
CTTGTGCGGTTTCTATTCTTTTGCCATAATTACCTTTATTATGGATAGAAAAGAACAACTGCATTAATATAAACCCCAATTTCATCAATTGGTTGTAAATAGATGCTTCCATCTAGTTTTGGTAACCTAAAATTGACCCACCTGTAACCAACTTCTGATAACATGGATTTCAATATAATGAAAACCTATTATCAGAGGGGAAAGGAGAATGTTAACAGTGGATCAATATGAGTATATTAGGATTGCACACAGAGTTTATGGCAAGACAATCAGAGAAATAGCAAGGGAGACGGGACATTCAAGAAACACAGTAAAAAAAGTACTGAATAATGAACACATAGAATACAGTCCCAGACAGAATCAATCGTATCCGTCACTTGGGCTATATCTGCCAATAATAGACAAATGGCTTAAAGATGATAAAGATCAGCCAAAAAAGCAACGCCATACAGGAACCAGGATCTATAATAGACTTAAATATGAAAAGGATTACCATGGATCAATTTCAACAGTACTACGCTATGTAAAAATTGCCAGACAAAGAATAGGAATCAGCTCCAGGCAGGTTTTTATTCCATTAGATCCACCAGTGGGTCAGGAAGCTGAGGTAGACTGGGGAAGGTGTACGGCGATACTTGATGGAGAAAAAGTTCAGCTTAAGTTATTTTGTATACGTTCAAAATTTTCCGGCAAACACTTTGTCCGATGTTATACTTGCGAAAGGCAACAGGCTTTATTTGATGCACATATACAGGCTTTTTCATATTTTGGGGGAATTTTTCCTGTTTTAATTTATGATAACCTCACGACTGTGGTTCAAAAAATATTAATAGGCAAGGATCGCATTTGTCAAAAAGAATATAATAAATTCAAGGCATACTACAATTTTACAGCAAGGTTTTGCAATCCGGCCAATGGCCATGAAAAAGGAGGGGTTGAAGGGATTGTCGGATACGCAAGACGTAATTATATGGTTCCTGTTCCCCAAGCCAACAGTCTTGAGGATTTGAACATAATGCTTTTACAAGAATGTCTGAGATATGGAGATCACCGTATAAGTGGCAAAGAGAATACAGTAAATGAAATGTATGAACAGGAAAAAGAACATCTGCTCAACATTCCTGACATTAAATTTAGTAATATTCAAACGACGAATGGAAAAACAGATAAATATTCTACTGTAATAATTGATAAAAATCGTTATTCAGTCCCGACAGAGTATGCATATCTAAAGCTTAGGGCAGTTTTAAAGATTGACAGTATTGATCTTTATTACGGCAACAAGAAAATAGCTATACACAAACGGTTATATAATGTGAACCAATGGAGCCTTGACCCGTTACATTATCTAAAACTTATTGGACAGCGTCCTCAGGCATTTTCAAGTGCCCGTTCTATAAAACAATGGAGAACAACCTGGCCTGACAGCTATGAAGAACTCCTTGCCCGCTTTTGTAAAAGTAAAGGAGAAACAAAAGGGATAAAAGATTTTATCAACGTATTGCTGTTTCACAAGAAATACAACGAGCAAAATGTTCATAATGCTGTAAAAAAAGCTATTACAGTTAATGTGAGCGACAGTGATGCTGTTTTGCAGATATTGACAAATTCATTAGAGAAACCAACAAAATCTTTTACTTCACTTGCAAATTGGGAGATTGTTCCAACACCGGATATTGCAGTTTATAATGAAATTGGGGGTGCCATATGAATGCGGGTATGGCGGCAATACTGCAGGAAAATCTTCGATTTTTAAAGCTCTCTACAATGACAAAAAATCTTGAGAATGTTCACCGGCAAGCACTGGAGAACAAATTAAGCTATGATGAATTTTTGTTAAATTTAACAGAAATTGAAGTTCAAATTCGCAAGGATAATGGACGCAAAAGAAGAATCAGGGAGGCTGCATTCCCTTTACATAAACCGCTTGAGACATTTAAATTTGAAGCAGCGCCGGATTTGGATGCACGTTTTATAAACGATCTTGCAAGCGGCAGTTATCTAAAAAAGAATAAGAATATAATATTTCTGGGTAAAAGCGGTACAGGCAAAACACACCTTGCAACAGCCCTTGGAATTGAAGCATGCGATCAGGGAGTCAGAACACGATTCGTAACAGGATGCGGCCTTGTGAACGAATTAACTGAAGCCAGGGATGAAAAAAGGTTAAGGATATTAATAAAGCGATATTTTAATTATGGTTTACTTATCATTGATGAACTAGGATATGTTCCATTTTCTAAAGAAGGAGCGGAGCTGCTTTTTCAGGTTATAGGAGAACGTAACGAGCGTAAGCCGGTTATTATAACCACCAATAAGGGATTTGGAGACTGGACACAAATATTTGGAGATTCCTCACTTACTGCAGCCTTGCTTGACAGGGTTACACACAAAGCTCATGTGATAAACTGCTCATGGCAAAGCTACAGATTGTCTGAATCGTTAAAAAGCAAATATGGAGAATAAACTCATGGAAACAACCATATATAATTTTGCAAAAAGCCGGTCGTTATCAAGCAAGTTATCGCCTAAACTATATTTATTTCTCATTTCAATATCTTTAAAAACTACTTGGAACGGTATCAATTAATGTGAGCGCTACTAGGAGATGCCTCACCTACCGCGCTATCGCTTGCTGGGTCATAAAAAGCTGTCATTTTTCGTGAAGGCTCCGCCTTCGAAAAAATGACAACTTTTTATGACTATAAACAGAAGCTTTTCCACGTTGGTATGAAATCGGGTTCATTATCTGGCGGCATCTACGATGGAACCGGATTCTGTTAAAAAAATGGTTCATGCGGCAGACCAACTAAAAGCGTTACTATCCAACGCATAAGCAGTTGGTAGCAGAGCTATTTGAATATCGTGTAACGTTAATCATACATATATTGTATTTTCATGGCGATTATTTGAATAATGTTACACGCTAATCAGGCACATAGTGTATTTTCATGATGTTTTTTTGAATAACGTTACACGTCAATCAAGCGCTCTATATGTTTTGGAGGTGAAAAAATGAGAGGAGGAAAACGTGTGGGAGCTGGTCGAAAAAAGAAACCAGACCATTTGAGACGAGAGCTTGTGACAATTAGATTACCACATTGGATGATTTCACAGCTCAAGAGCAATGGTGAAATTGGTTATTTAATCGAGAATCAATTGGCGAAAAAAGATTTTTTGAATTTGCCGGATGATTACGAAATTGGTAGTTAAGATCGACCAACTTAAATGGAGTAACAGGCAAGGAATTAAGTAAATAATTTATCAACAAGGTGGGTCAATTTTAGGTTGTAAAAAATATTTTGTGGCCAGGTATAGGGCCAATTCTTTCGTCTTCAAAATTAAAATACATGATATTAGCAACTGGTATTTCTTTCTGATGAATTAACTCATGCACGATAATTCTCATCAATGAGGATTTGCCGCATCTTCTTACACCGGAGATAACCAAAACCTCTTTTTTCTCTATTAGTGTGGACCGGTCAGGTATCTGTCGAGGCAAGAGGTTATGTTTTTTAAGCACACTGTTGGTATGTGCTATAATTAATTCTTTAAGTTTGCTCTTTTCCACAAATTTCTCCATACTCATCTCGCTTATTGTTCTTTGATAGAAAACGATTGTGCTGTAAACAGTTCTTTGTTAAAGAAATGTCAAGAGGTTTGAAAATCTATAAAAGAGAATCGAAAAAAAATGGAAGTTTTGGATAGAGGAGGTAAAAAGCATATGAATGCAACCATTAGCGTAGCAATTGAGCCTCTGATTAGGAAAAAAATCTTCAACACAGAAGAAGAAGCCATTCGAGAGCTTACGCGAGAGTATATTCTGCGACAGATTGCTACTCTGCAACGAAAGATTGGCCGCTTTGAACGAAAATATGGGATGCGTTTCCAGCAGTTTAGCGATTATCTCCATGAAAGATCGGTTTTGATAGAAAAAGGTGAGCTTTCAGCAGAACAGCGCCAGGCACTAGGTCAAGCCATTATGCAAGAAGAGGATGAGTGGTTGGACTGGAAGTCTGCCCAAGAGATGATAGAGAGCTGGATAGGTCTCCGTCAGGAGATCGCGCCTTGACTTCGTTGTCCTCTTTTTTGGGAAACTTGATGGCTACCCTCCAATCGTGCCCTATATGCGAACGGGCAAGCGTTTTGGAAACTAAAGTATTTTCCTATGATCAGTTCTTCCTTAAAGTTAGGGCGGAGCTAACAGGAGAAAACAAGTTGCAAGTACGTATCTATTACAACCAAGGACACATTGACTACGCCTACCAATTGTTTGCAGATGTACCAACTTTGCGTTGGGACAACAAGGAGGAATTTCGCCATCTTGAGACCTATCCGCATCATCATCACGATGAGCAAGGCAATGTCAAGCCGTCACGTTTGACTGGAGATCCGCTCAAAGATATCAAGATTGTGCTCCACGATGTATCTCTGTTCCTTTCAGAAAAGACGGATAAATGACAAAATGGATATCCCCAACCTTTCAACTTTTATACGGCAAAACAGCTACTGTTACAGGGACGCGCCTCAAGTTCCTAAGATTTGGGAAAAGGAAACAGACCTGTGAAAAAACTCCCGATAGGAATACAGACATTTCGAAAATTGATAGATGGAAATTATCTGTATGTGGATAAGACGGAACATATTCACCGACTGATTGTTCAGGGTAGTGTTTATTTTCTCTCCAGACCGCGAAGATTCGGCAAAAGTCTGCTCATTTCCACATTAAATGAGATATTTGAAGGAAACAAAGAGCTGTTTAAGGGGCTGTGGATATACGAGGCGGATTATGCGTGGGAAAAACACCCGGTCGTAAGGATAGATTTCAGCAAATCAAAGGCACGAAACAGCGATGAACTGATAAACTATATTGTATCAAGTTTGATGAACTTTTAACCAAACTGAGCGGAATCAATAAAGTTGTTGTCCTCATTGATGAATATGACAAGCCGATCATTGACAATATTGAAAACAAAGAGCTGGCCATTGAGCTTCGTGAAATTTTAAAAGGCTTTTATACCATCATAAAGGCGTGTGATGAATACATCAGGTTTGTGCTTTTAACAGGGGTAAGCGCATGAGGTATTCATCGCTTCTCGGGATAACTCGTCAGGAGATGGAGGACAGTTTTAAAGATCAGATAGACCGGTTTGCAGAGACAGAAAATGTCAGCAATGCCGAACTGATTGAAAAGATAACGTACTGGTACGATGGTTTTTGTTTTAGCGGAACTTGTGAAAAGGTCTTTAATCCGTTTTCAATGCTTCTTCTGTTCGACAATGCTCGATTCAGCAATTACTGGTTTGAAAGCGCTACACCAAGCTTTCTTATTAAACTGATGAAAGAAAAAGATTTCGACATAATGAGGCTGAAAGAAATGGAGGTGAGGGAGGAATCTTTTGGCGCCTATGAACTTGA
>JAFDFV010000168.1 GCA_019309665.1 Deltaproteobacteria bacterium
TAGTCCATTTGTACATGCCCATATTGTTTTAAGTGATGAGAAGGGTAAAATTATTGGAGGGCATCTTTTTTCAGAAACAATTATTTTTGCGGGCGAAATCAGTATTCAGGAATTAAAAGGAAAACCATTTGAAAGAGCTTATGATAATAAAACAGGTCTTATGTTATGGAATTTATAGGACGAAATTTGATCATCCATTTTGCTTAATGATGCTGGTTAAAAAGCTTTTCGATTGTTGAATTGGTTGAGTTTGTTTGAGGAGATTTTAATGCAAATAACTATTACAAGATCCGCTAAATTGAAGCAGCGGCCGGATGATTCCAATCTTGGTTTTGGGTCGATATTTACAGACCATATGTTTAATATGGATTACAATCTTAAAGATGGATGGCATAATCCGCGCATAGAGCCATACTCATCCATTATAATGGATCCGGCGACAATGGTTCTTCATTATGGTCAGTCCATTTTTGAGGGACTTAAATCTTTCAGGACAAAGTCAGGCATTATTCAGCTTTTTCGACCGACAGATAATTTTACGAGGCTGAATAAATCTGCAAGAGCTCTATGCATCCCTGAGGTTGATAAGGACTTTCTCTTTCACGCTTTGAAACAGTTGCTGAATATTGAAAAGGACTGGGTCCCGAGTGCTCCGGAAACTTCCCTTTACATACGACCGACAATTATTGCCATGGACCCGTTTCTGGGGGTACGTGCTTCTCATACTTATCGTTTGTTTATTATTCTTTCACCAGTTGGTGCGTATTATAAAGAAGGCTTTAATCCGGTTAAAATCTGGGTAACAAAAAACCATGTTAGAGCCATACCCGGCGGTGTTGGAAATGTCAAAACAGCCGGAAACTATGCAGCAAGTCTTTATGCCGGCGAAGAAGCCCATAAAAATGGTTATACACAAGTTTTATGGCTTGATGGAGTTGAACATAAATATGTGGAAGAAGTTGGATCTATGAACATATTTTTTGTTATAGATGACGAGATTATTACTCCAATGTTAACAGGAAGCATACTTCCAGGTATTACCAGAGATTCTGTAATTTCCCTTGCAAAAATGTGGAATTTGAAAGTTGAAGAGAGGAAAATCAGTATAGACGAATTAATTGATGCGCACAAATCAGGCAAGCTTCAAGAGATCTTCGGATCAGGGACTGCCGCCGTTATTTCACCTGTCGGTGAAATAAAATACGGCGAAAAGGTTTTAACCATAAACGACGGTAAAGTTGGTCCAATGGCAAACAGGTTTTACAATGCCATCACAGACATACAGTATGGCAGAGCAAAAGATCCTTTTAGATGGATTAAGCCGATTTAGATGTCAAGAAAACGGTTCACGGTTCACACTTTTTTAAATGATTTTTTTAACCGTTAACCGTAAACTGTAAATCGTGAGGGGGTATTTATTTGAAAAATCCGAGCGAACCAAAATATTTGCAGTCATTTATATCAAAAATGAAAAAAGAGGGTATTCAGCCCATAGTTATTGATACGTTTGTATATTATTATGAAAAAGTCGTTGCAGAGGAAAAAGGATTTATTTATGACAAAAATATAAGACCCGTTAATGCAGATGAGATTGAAGATGCAAAAAATACATCTGAATATGCAGATGCCGGTGAAAAAGCATTAAAACATGTCGTTATGATAATTTTAAACGGCGGTCTGGGCACAACTATGGGCATGACAAAAGCAAAGTCTTTAATACGGGCAAAAGATGACAATACATTCCTTGAAATAATTTTAGAAAAAGCGGAAAAGTTCAATGTTGAGCTGTGTCTTATGAACAGCTTCAGTACTCATCAGGATACAATTTCCGCGCTGTCAAAGATTAAACCATTCAGATACCCCAGATTATTCCTTCAGCATAAGTTTCCCAAAATTTTACGTCATAACCTCGCACCTGCGGACTGGCCAAGGGATCGACGCCTGGAGTGGAATCCGCCAGGGCATGGAGATGTTTATACAGCGCTATTAACGTCTGGAATCCTTCAGCAACTGCTTGATGAAGGGATTCGATATGCTTTTATTGCAAATTCAGATAATTTAGTCGCCACTATAGACAAATCGCTCCTTGGATTTTTTTCCGAGAAAGGTTTACCTTTTATGATGGAGGTCTCGGAAAGGATGCCCATTGATTTCAAAGGAGGACATATGGCCAGACATAAGAACGGCCATTTAATTTTGCGTGAAGCTGCTCAATGTCCGAAAAGGGAAATTGAAAAGTGCAGGGATGTAAGTCGTTATAAATATTTTAATACAAATAACATCTGGCTTGATTTAAGATTTTTAAAAAATTTAATAGATAAGCATGGGACAATTAAACTTCCAATGATTCTGAATCCAAAAAACTTGGATCCAAGAGATGAATTCAGCACGCCTGTTTATCAGATAGAAACCGCAATGGGATCGGCAATTTCAATTATTGAAAGGGCAACAGCAATCAGAGTTCCCAGATCCCGTTTTTTTCCTGTTAAAACATGCAATGAACTATTGGCTGTTCGTTCTGACTGCTTTTTATTTTCAGGCGATAAACAGCTAATAGTAAACCCGGAAAGAGAACAAGAGGATAACTGTTTCAATATAAATATAGATCTTGATCCCAGATATTACAGAAAAATAGATATGTTTAATAAAAGGTTTGCGAACGGCATTCCTTCTTTAATTGACTGCAACTCTCTGAAAATAATTGGGGATATATTTTTTGAAGCAAATGTAAAAATTAAGGGGAGTGTTGTAATAAATAACAGGAGCGGGTCTCAGGCAGTTATAAAGGAAGGTATGGTTATAGAAAGAGACATTAATATTAGTTGATGAATTTCTCATGTGACCTTCGTACAAGGCTCTTTAAACGCTATATGGCATTGTCAAACAAAGCAATTGTTCATCACGGTGTTTTGGAACCCGGACTGAATTTTTTCCAAAAACCTTTTTTACCGGAGGGTCTGGCGCACAAGGTCAGGGAGGTGCTGAACCAGGAGGATCTTGAGCAATGAGTTCTTCAATAACGAGATTGCTTTTTGTCGATGATGAAGGGCCAATCCGGCGTCTTTTTCGTAGGGGCGTGGATCAGGATGAAAGCGTTCTGCTCGAAACCGCCTCTGACGGCAAGGAAGCATTAAGAAAGCTAAAAACCTTCCATGCCGATATTGTGATTGCCGATATGAAAATGCCGGAAATGGGTGGCCTATCGCTGTTAGAGGAAATCAGAATACGCTATCCCGACATTTTCGTAGTGATCCTCACGGCCTACGGTTCCATAGAGGATGCAGTGAAGGTCATGAAGGCAGGGGCCTATGACTATATCCTCAAACCTTTTGACTTTGATGTGATCAGGATGGTGATAGAAAAAATCACCGGCCAAAAAAGAATTTTAGAGAAAAGCATTTTCCCAGGGAAGGAGCGCAGAAAAGGGTATCGCTTTGAGAATATCATCGGACAGGATCCGAAAATGTTCGAGATCTTCCAGAAGATCATTGATGTAGCTGACACAAACGCAACAGTCTTGATCACTGGAGAAAGCGGAACAGGCAAAGAACTGATTGATGAGGCAATCCATTTTAGAAGTCCAAGAAGATCTGAGCCCTTAATCAAGGTGAACTGTGCGGCCATCACCGAGACACTGATCAACAGCGAACTGTTTGGTCATGAGAAGGGCGCCTTTACCGGTGCTACGGCACAAAAAAGAGGACATTTTGAGCTTGCCGATAGAGGGACTATTTTCCTGGACGAGATCGGTGATATCCCCCTACGGACACAGATCTCACTTTTGCGTGTCCTTGAATCAAAGACCTTTCAGCGGGTAGGGGGCACCAAGACACTGAAAGTTGATACCCGCATTATTTGTGCCACCAATAAAGACCTTTCCGATGCGGTTAAAGAGAAACTTTTTCGGGAAGACCTGTTTTACCGGATCAATGTGGTTCCTATTCATATGCCACCGCTTCGGGAAAGAAAATCTGATATCTCCCTCTTGGCCAATCACTTTCTGAGGAAATATTGCACTGAAACAAAAAAGAATATCCTTGGTATTTCCAGGGCAGCTACAAACATATTATATCGATATGATTGGCTAGGTAATGTCAGAGAGCTGTCAAATATTATTGAGAATGCCGTAATTTTCTGCAAAGGAAGAGAACTTATCCCGGCCAACCTGCCTGAAGAAATGAGGAAAACCACTCAAAAAAAGGGCTTTACTCTCGTACTCTCTTCCAGATCACTCCCTCTTGCAGAAGCAACTATGATACATAAGGTACTGGAGGAAACAAGCTGGAACCTGAAGCAGGCAGCTAAGGAACTGGATATTGCACGTGGCACTCTTTACAGCAAGATGAAGAAATACGGGATAGAAAAACTCTGACGATCTGTTCTCTTGCTTTGTGATTGATTTTAAACACTCACCTGGTCTGACTCACTTGGGTCAAGAATGTTTTGCCTTTTCTGTAATCTTATCCCCTCTCAATGGCATAGGCTCTTCACAAAAAGCAAATGCTTCCACAAAGCCGCACAAACAAATTTGGCACATAAATTGCTTTTTTAAGCAAGACAAGGGACATTCTATGGCAGTCCCCTGCATTCTGAACCACCGATGATCGATAAGGTGGGTGGTATTTTGCTTAATTTATTGGCTGAAAGGAGCACTTATTATGTCCGATCACTCCGGAACAAAGGCAACAAAAGAAGAGATCACCCTTGAGCTGAAAGACCATTCTCTTGCCAATGCAGAGGCGACCTTGATTCAAGAGGTTCTTCAGGAAACAGACTGGAATCTGAAGAGAGCAGCAAGGAGACTCAAAATTGCCCGCGGAACTCTCTACAGCAAGATCAAGAAACATAATATCAGAAGGCCTGCTATGCCC
>JAFDFV010000169.1 GCA_019309665.1 Deltaproteobacteria bacterium
CGATTTCGGCGGATCTGATAACTCCGATAGCAATGGAGAAGGAACTCAGGTTTGCGATAAGGGAAGGCGGCCGTACTGTGGGTGCTGGAGTGGTAAGCGAAATAATTGAATAAAACCTAAATTGCTCAACTCAGGTAAATAGAAATAATGATTAAAAATACCAAAATAAGGATCAGACTTAAAGCATATGATCATAAGCTTCTTGATAAGTCAGCACTTGATATTGGTGATACGGCCAATAAGACAGGTGCAAGGGTAGTTGGCCCTATACCACTTCCGACAAGGATCAATAAATACTGCGTGTTACGGTCTCCCCACATAGATAAGAAATCGAGGGAACAGTTTGAAATTAGAACACATAAACGGCTTTTAGATATTTTGGAGCCAACTCAGCAGACCGTTGATGCTTTGATGAAACTAGATCTTTCTCCGGGAGTCGACGTAGAAATTAAACTATAACACAGCAAGAACTTTTTTAATAAAAAAGAAGGCTGTACAAAGGAATAAGTAAAAAGTATGTGTAAGGGATTGCTTGGTAAAAAATTGGGAATGGCAGGTGTTTTTTTACCAGATGGAAAACATATACCGGTCACTGTGATACAGGCTGGTCCATGTGTAATAACTCAGATAAAGACTATTATTACTGATGGATATAATGCGCTTCAACTGGGCTTTGGTGAAAAGAAGAGATCTCGAATTAATAAGCCGATGCAGGGGCATTTAAAGAAAAGCGGAGAAGCTTGTTTTGAAATCCTGCGGGAATTTCCTGTGGATACTCCGAGTGAATATACCCCTGGCCATACAGTAGCCATTGATTTATTTGAGGTCGGTGAACTTGTTGATGTTTCCGGTACGACTAAAGGCCGTGGTTTTTCAGGGGTCATAAAGAGACATGGATTCCATGGCGGAGCAAAGACACATGGTAGTCATAGCCATAGAGTTCCTGGTTCAGTTGGTTGCAGCGCTTGGCCCGCTAAAGTAATTAAAGGGAAAAAAATGCCCGGTCATTATGGGAATGAAAGAAACACCATTAAAAATTTAGAGATTGTAGACATAAGACCTGAAGAAAATCTGGTATTGGTAAAGGGTGCGATACCGGGATTTAATTCAGGATTGATAGAAATCAGAAAAAAGAAATTACCAAAATAGAGATATAGTATAGGGAGTTCCTTTTTTTGACAGGATATACAGGATGATCGGGATAGATGGATAAAAAAGTTCTTAAGATTGCCTGAAGTTGTGGTACGCTTACTTTAGGCATGAAGGTAGCTTTATATATCTGTATTCTGAATGAGGAGATTATGGCTGTCGTAGATGTTCAAAATATTAATGGAGAGAAAGTTTCACAGATTGATATATCGGACAAGATATTCAATGTTCCAGTAAAATCGGTTGTCTTGCATGAAGTTACAAAAATGCAGATGGCTTGCCGGCGTTCAGGGACGGCATCTGTTAAGCATCGCAGCGATGTAAAGGGCAGTGGAAGGAAACTGTTTCGTCAAAAAGGGACTGGTCGCGCACGACGGGGCGACATAAAAGCTCCTTTGCTCAGAGGTGGTGGGGTTGTTTTTGGCCCAGACCCAAGATCTTATTCTTACAATGTGCCTAAAAAGGTAAAAAGCTTGGCGCTTAAGATGGCATTGAGCAGCAAGTTTCAGGGGAATTGTCTATTTGTTATTGACATGATTGAGCTTGAGCGAATTAAGACAAAGGAATTTTTGAAAGTATTAGATGCGTTTAATATGAAAAATGCGTTGATAATAACTGATAAAAAAAATGAAAACCTGGAACTTTCATCCAGAAACGTACCTGGCGTAAAAGTTTTGAGAAGTGAGGGATTGAATGTATATGACATTCTAAAATATGAAAATTTGGTCCTTCTTGAGTCAGCAATAAAGGCCATTGAAGGGAGGCTGCCCAATTGATTTATTATGATATTATAAAGAGCCCTCTGATTACCGAGAAAACAACTATTCAAAAAGAAGCTTCCAATCAGGTTTCATTTAAGGTCTCTCGCAAGGCTAACAGGGTTGAGATCAAAAGGGCTATAGAGAATATATTCAATGTTAAGGTAACTGGTGTGCGTACAATGCAAGTGAAGGGTAAGACCAAACAGAGAGGTCGTATTATTGGAAAGCGCAAGGACTGGAAAAAAGCAATTGTGACATTAATACCCGGTGAACGCATTGATTTTTTTGAAGGGGTATAGAACAAGCGAGGCTTTAAAATGGCGTTAAAGAAAGTAAAACCAACATCTCCAGGAAGGCGTGCTCAAATATATTCAACATTTGATGAGATCAGCAGCACGAAGCCTGAGAAGAAATTGCTTAAGATAATTAAAAAAACAGGTGGGCGTAATGTAAACGGACGTATTACGTGCCGTCACCGCGGTGGTGGACATAAGCGGAAATATAGGATTATTGATTTTAAAAGGGATAAAATAGGGATTCTCGCTAAGGTGACATCAATTGAGTATGATCCTAATCGTAGTGCCAGAATAGCTCTTCTTTATTATAAAGATGGCGAAAAAAGATACATATTAGCACCGGTTGATCTTGCTGTTGGCGACATTGTAGTTTCAGGGCCTGAAGCAGATATAAAGCCCGGTAATACACTTCCTTTAAAAAATATACCGCTTGGCACACATATTCACAATATAGAGCTGCGGCAGGGAAAAGGCGGTCAAATTGTCAGAAGTGCCGGCACATTCGCACAGTTAATGGCAAAGGAAGACAGGTATGCTCTGATAAAACTTCCATCCGGCGAAGTTCGCATGGTGCTTATTAATTGCAAGGCAACCATAGGCAGGCTTGGTAATGTCATCCACGAGAATATCTCTTTGGGTAAAGCGGGACGGAAGCGTTGGCATGGCAGGCGGCCAAGCGTGCGGGGTGTTGCGATGAATCCGGTCGACCATCCTATGGGCGGAGGTGAAGGAAGATCTTCAGGAGGAAGGCATCCTTGTTCACCATGGGGTATGCCAGCCAAGGGCTATAAAACCCGCAAGAAAGGAAAAAGTGATCGCTATATAGTTAAAAAGCGCACAAAGAAATAATAACAGGAGAAATTATGCCACGGTCGTTAAAAAAAGGTCCATATATTGATTCAAAATTATTAAACAAAGTCCTGAAAGCCCAAGAGGCACGCAGTAACAGGGTTATTAAAACATGGTCCAGACGTTCGATAATTATTCCTGAAATGGTTGGTATTACGATGGCAGTACACAATGGAAGAAAATTTGTTCCAGTTTTTGTATCAGAAAATATGGTAGGCCACAAGTTGGGTGAATTTTCTCCAACCAAGATATGTACGCATTTCTTCTCAGAAAGTTCGTAAAATTATAGGTGCTGTCAAGGGTAAACCGGTTGAAGTGGGTCTTGATACACTTAAATTTATGCCCCATAAAGCCGCAGCAATCGTGGAGAAAATTGTTCGTAGCGCTGTAGCAAATGCTGATCAGAATTCTGAGATAGATGTAGATTCACTGGTTATTCGTAATGTAATTGCAGATCAGGGTCCTACGCTGAAGCGTTTCAAAGCAAGAGCTCGCGGTAGAGGTACAAAGATATTGAAAAGGTCTTCACATATTACGGTAGTTTTGGCTGAAAAATCGTCTTAAAAAGGAGGGAATGGCTTGGGCCAGAAAGTAAATCCTATAGGATTGAGACTAGGTATTGTTAAAACGTGGGAATCAAAGTGGTATGCGGGAAAAAATTATTCCGATTATATTTTGGAAGATTATAATATAAGAAAATTTATAAAAAAGAAACTATACCATGCAGGCATATCCAGGATTGAAATTGAAAGATCGTCCAAGCGTGTTAAGCTCCGAATTTTTACATCCAGGCCGGGTATTGTTATTGGGAAAAAAGGATCTGAGATATCTCAACTTAAGAAAGAGTTAGATAAGATAATTTCTCATGAAATTCTGATAGATATTCAGGAGGTAAGAAAACCTGAGATCGATGCGCAGCTTGTTGCTGAAAATATTGCTCTTCAGATTGTGAGAAGAGTTGCATTCAGGCGTGCTATGAAACGCGGTGTTTCATCGGCTATGAGGTTTGGTGCAAAAGGCGTGAAGATTATATGCTCGGGACGTCTCGGTGGAGCCGAAATGGCCAGGACAGAATGGTATAAAGAAGGCAGAGTTCCATTGCATACTTTAAGGGCAGATATAGATTATGGATTTATTGAGGCAAATACTACATACGGGATTGTTGGTGTAAAAGTATTTATTTTTAAAGGCGAGATTTTGGATAAAAATGCCATAAGTGCCGGCTAATAGGAGAAACAAGGACATGCTGAGTCCCAAAAAGGTAAAATTTAGAAAGCAGCAAAGAGGTAGAATGAAAGGGATATCCAGCCGAGGATGTAAATTGAGTTTCGGTGAATTTGGATTGCAGGCAACGGAATGCGGTGCAATAACATCTAAACAGATTGAGGCTGCTCGTATAGCCATGACCCGTCATGTAAAAAGAGGCGGTAAGCTGTGGATAAGGATATTTCCTGATAAGCCTTTTACAAAGAAACCCGCTGAGGTTAGAATGGGTAAAGGAAAAGGTGCACCTGAAGGATGGTGCGTAATTATCAAACCAGGTAGAATCCTTTATGAAATGGAGGGCATTGACAAGGAATTAGCAATGGAGGCACTCCGTCTTGCTTCTCACAAGCTTTCGGTTAGAACGAGATTTATTGAGAGGGGCGATGTATAATGAAGGCAAGTGAAATTAGAGAATTTAGCCTGGAAGAAAAGCAAAGAAACCTGGATGATCTTAAAGAGGAGCTGTTTAATTTGAATTTTCAGCAAGAAACCGGTCAGCTCGAAAATCCACAAAAGATAAAGCAGACCAGGCGTGGGATAGCAAGGATAAAGACTATTTTAAAAGAAGATAAAATAAACAGATAAAGAAGAATAGATGCTGCTATGAAAAAGCAAGGAATAAGAAGACAACTATTGGGAATAGTAGTTAGTAACAAGATGGCCAAAACCGTGGTTGTTATGGTTGAAAGAATGGTTAAACATAAATTCTATCATAAGTATGTTAGAAGACGTTCTAAGTTTTCATCTCACGATGAAAATAATGCATGTCAGATAGGAGATAAGGTATTAATAACCGAATCAAGACCTCTTAGCAGGTCAAAAAAGTGGCGTGTAAGTAAGATAGTTCAAAAAGCTATTTGATTATATAAGGAAATTAAAGGCGATGATTCAGGCAGAGACGAGATTGACGGCGGCAGATAACTCGGGTGCTAAGGTATTGTACTGTATAAAAGTTCTTGGAGGATCCAGGAGAAGGTACGCAAGTATTGGCGATATCATTGTCGTATCTGTCAAGGAAGCTATACCTAATGCCAAGGTTAAAAAAGGAGAAGTCTTGAAGGCTGTTGTGGTTCGTACAAAAAAGGAAATCAGAAGGCCGGATGGATCATATATAAGATTTGATGATAATTCGGCTGTTTTAATTAGTGCAAATAAAGAACCCATAGGCACCCGTATATTTGGTCCTGTGGCAAGGGAGCTTCGAGCCAAAAGGTTTATGAAAATTATTTCGTTAGCACCTGAAGTTTTATAGGATTAATATTGCCCTGGGAGAAGTAGCTTATGGTAACAGATAAATGCCTTATAAAGAAAAATGACAAGGTCAAAATTATTGCCGGTAAAGACAAAGGTAAGATAGGCAGTGTTCTTAAAGTAATCCGAAAGAATAACAGGGTGCTTGTGGAAAATATTAATATGGTAAAACACCATGTTAAGCCTAATGTTAAGAACAAGCAGGGTGGAATTGTTGAAAAGGAAGCGCCTATCTGCTCGTCGAATGTCATGTTGATGTGCAGCAAGTGTATGTCGTCTGTGCGAATCAAAATGCAGATTCTTGAGGATGGCAAAAAAACCCGTATCTGCGGAAAGTGCAGTGAAATTATAGACAACTGAAAAATATAGATTTTCAGATAATTAATTTTACAAGGATAGAAGTAGAAATCCGAGCAAGTCTTGCTGAGTCGTACGTCGTCGAGGATTTCGACTGATAATGCAGTTAAATTGTTTGTCTGGGAATCTATAGCGTTTAATATAACAAGGTATTATTATGTCGCAGTTAAAACACTATTATGAAAAAGAAGTTATCCCCAAGTTGATGGAGACCTTTAAGTACCAGAATATTATGGAGGTTCCTAAACTTGAAAAAATTGTGCTGAATATGGGCTTGGGAGAGGCTATCCATAATATGAAATTGCTTGATTCGGCTAAAGAAGAACTGAAACTTATATCAGGGCAGCAACCTGTTGTTACACGTGCCAGAAGGTCAATCGCTGCTTTTAAGCTTCGTGAAGGGATGCCGATCGGATGTATGGTTACCCTGCGTCATATACGCATGTATGATTTTTATAGCAAAACAGTTAACGTAGCTCTTCCTAGAGTTCGTGATTTCAGGGGTGTTTCAGATAAAGCTCTGGATGGGCGCGGGAATTATACATTGGGGATCAAAGAACATATTATTTTTCCTGAGGTCGATTACGATAAGATTGATAGGATCAATGGCCTTAATATAACAGTAGTTACAACAGCTAAGAATAACAAAGAGGGAAAAGAACTTCTTAAGCTGTTAGGCATGCCATTCAGGAATTAAGGAGGATAATTTGGCAAAAACAGCTCTTAGAATGAAAGCTATTAAAAAACCGAAGTTCAAAGTTCGGGCATACAATAGATGCCCTATTTGCGGCAGGCCAAGAGGTTTTTTGAGAAAATTTGGAATTTGTCGTATTTGTTTTCGTGATCTGGCTTCACAAGGTATGCTTCCCGGAGTTATAAAATCTAGCTGGTGATTTTTATTTTTATAATGAATATAGACTTTCAGATAATTAATTTCACAAGGCCAGAAGGAGGAAGGCATATTAGTTATACGTCGACGACTGATAACACAGTGAAATTATTTATCTTAATGTCTATAGTTAAAAGTTATATGGTTATGGAGAAAAAATAATGGCAATGAGCGATTCAATTGCAGATATGTTGACCAGAATCAGGAATGCTGAGAAGGCAAAATTCAATGCTGTTAATATTCCCGCATCAAAATTGAAAATTGAGATAGCTAGAATATTAAAAAATGAAGGATTTATTAAGAATTATAAATTTATAAAAGATACCAAACAAGGTGTTTTGCGTATCTATCTTAAATACGGGCAAGCACATGCAAAGGTGATATTCGGCCTTGATCGTGTCAGCAAACCCAGCAGAAGGGTTTACGTAAAGAGTAAAAATATAAAGCCGGTTTTAAACGGTATGGGCATTGCAATTTTATCCACATCTAAGGGGATAATGACAGACAAAAAAGCCAGGAATGAGAATATAGGAGGCGAGATCCTCTGTAATATATGGTAGCCGATAGGAGTATTATTATATGTCTCGAGTAGGCAAAAAACCGATACTGATACCTGATAAAACTAAGGTATTATATAAAGACAGGATAGTTACTGTCGAGGGACAAAAAGGCGTTCTTTCAAGAACTATACATCCTTTAATCAATCTTGAAATAAAAGATGGCATTGTGAATGTGACCACGAAAAAAGATGACAGAGTCAGCAGGTCATTGCAGGGACTTACCAGAAGTCTTGTCGCTAATATGGTAACCGGTGTAAACAAGGGGTTTGAACGTGTCCTGGAGATAAACGGTATAGGCTATCGTGCCACGCTTAGTGGTGGTAATCGTATAGTTTTTAATCTTGGATATTCACATCCTATTGATTTTGATCTGCCGGAGGGTATTTCCGCATCTATTGAGAGAAATAATATTATAAAGCTTTTTGGAATTGATAAAGAACAGATAGGGCACATATCCGCAGCAATTAGAAGATTAAGACCGCCCGAGCCATATAAAGGCAAGGGGATTAAGTATTCTGAGGAGTATATACATAAAAAAGCAGGTAAAACCGGCAC
>JAFDFV010000170.1 GCA_019309665.1 Deltaproteobacteria bacterium
CTTCAACCTTCTACCTTTATTATATAAAACCATGAAACCTATTGTTGCAATTGTTGGCCGCCCAAATGTCGGCAAATCCACCTTTTTCAACCGTATTACCAGATCGAGAGATGCCATTGTCGACGATTTCCCTGGTGTCACAAGAGACCGGAATTATGGTGATGCTACCTGGGATGATGTTGCTTTCACCCTGGTTGATACAGGAGGTTTTTTAAGTGATGATAAGGATGATTTTGCAAATGAAATCCGCTTTCAGGTACTCCAGGCCATAGAAGATGCCGATGTTATAATTATTCTGCTTGATGGCAAAGCAGGGATATCACCCTATGATAGAGATATTGTCAAAATTCTCCGTACAACAAAAAAACCGGTTTTTTTTGCTGTTAATAAAATTGATGGTCTTGAACAGGAAACAAATCTTTATGATTTTTACAGCCTTGGCATAGAAAAACTGTATCCTGTTTCTGCTGAACACCGCTATGGCATTAATGATTTTCTCGACGATCTGATACTCGCATTTCCAAAATCCGACTCAGTGCAAACAGAAGATATGATAAAGCTCGCTGTCGTGGGCAGACCGAATGTCGGCAAATCATCTCTCATAAACCGCATGCTGGGTGAAAAACGCCTGCTTGTAAGCGATACTCCGGGAACAACTCGTGATGCAATTGACTCTGTCTGTAATATCAACGGAAAGTCATATCTTCTTATAGATACAGCCGGCATCAGACGTAAAGGAAAAGTATCAAAGAAAATTGAAAAGTTTTCGATAATCAAAGCTTTAAGGAGCCTTGACAGATGCGATGTTGCCCTTATCGTCATAGATGCGGACGAGGGAATTACCGAACAGGACATAAATATCGCAGGATATGCTTTTGAAAGAAAATGCAGTTGTATAATGCTGCTTAATAAATGGGATCTTGTTGAAAAAGACAGTAAAACCGCAAAAAAATATTATGAACAATTAAGAATGGAGTCAAAATTTTTAAGTTTTGCCCCGGCCATTACTATCTCCGCACTTACCGGCCTCAGAGTTCCAAAGATATTTAAGTATGTTGATGAAGTTTACAACCAGTATGCAGCGCGTATAACAACCGGTCAATTAAACAGGATAATGGAACTGGCAATCAAAAAAAATGAACCTTCACTCTTTCGTGGAAAACGGCTTAAATTTTATTATGCCGCCCAGGTGACTGCAAAACCGCCTACTTTCGTCTGCTTTGTAAACTATCCTGGTGCAGTTCATTTTTCATACAAGAGGTATCTTATCAACCAGATCCGTGAACGCGCCGGGTTAGACAAAACTCCCATCAGGTTGCTCTTCCGGCAGCGGACAGGCCGGATAGAATTCGGCAAAAAGAAACGATAAGATAACCGTTCACGGTTTACAGTTATCGGTTCACAGTTTGCGGTTGCTCAAAACATAAAACCGTGAACTGTGAACCGACAACCGTAAACGGTTACACAACAATGGTCTATGGTTCTAAAAGGATAGACTAATTATTTTGACACTTCTCCCTGCATATCGTCATGAATCTGTCTTTGAGGACAAGAAAGGCTTCCACCACATCGGGATCAAAATGCTTCCCCTTTTCGTTTGCAATAATATCGACGGTCTTTTTGTGGGAGTAGGCATCTTTGTAAACCCGCTTTGTTGCAATAGCGTCATACACATCAGCCAGCGCGACAATCCGGGCGGATAGAGGTATTCCCTCTCCCTTGAGGCCTTTCGGATATCCTGTGCCGTTCCATTTCTCATGATGGGAATAGGCGATCCTCATTCCAATGGACAAAAACGATTGACCCTTAACCTTTTCGTTAACCTCCCTCAAAACATCTCCCCCTATTATTGGATGGCGTTTTACTACTTCGAACTCTTCTTTTGTAAGTCTTCCGGATTTCAGGAGTATCGAGTCAGGGATTCCCACCTTTCCGATATCGTGAAGAATGGATGTGAAGGAAATATCCTCTATGTATTTCTTTGCGATGTAATTTTTATATTTGGGTCTTTTGGCAAGCTCCTCTGCAAGCATCCTGGTGTACTCCTGTATCCTTTCCAGGTGTGCGCCTGTCTCTTTATCCCTGTATTCTGCAAGTCTTGCAAGACCAAGGATAGTTCCGATCCTGGCGTTCGCCACGGCTTTGAGAGATTCAAGCAGGTCATTCGTCAACATCTTCCGCTCGGTTATATCCCGGATCACCATCTGAAATCCGGAAAGTTTGTCCTCCTTTCTGATAGACTTTGCATTACACTCGACCTCAAAAATCTTTCCATGCATGTTTACAATTCTAAATTCAAAATCTTTTACATCATTCCCGTTAAGAAGTCTTGTGAGCATCTCACTTTCCACCCTGGAACGATCTTTCTGATATATACACTCCTTAAAGGTAAATTCGATCTTATCTCCGTATGGAATCCCGAGAAAGGTATGGAAAAGGGGATTTGCCATGAGTATTGTGTCATCTTCGCCAACCAGTATTACAATATCGATAATATTTTCATAAAGCTCCCTGTAACGCAGTTCAGACTCTTCCAGGTTCGTATAAAGCCTGGCGTTTTCCAGGGAGATGGCGATCTGGGATGTCAGAAGTTTGAGCATCTCCGTACGTTCGATAGTAAACGCGCCGGTTGTAAGATTATTCTCCAGGTAGAGGATACCCCTAAGTTTTGATTTGTAAATAATAGGCTCGCATAAGACCGATTTAAGATGGCTGGAAAGAATATACGGATCATTTGTAAAGCGACCTTCAGTGGCGGCATCATTAAGAACAACGCTTTCCCGGGTCCTGGCTACATAATTAATTATGGCGGGTGAAAGATTATTGCTTTCTTCCAATGGAACCGAGTGCAATACCGTGATGTGATCCTGATTGAACGATCCTTGTGCTTCAATCATCAATTTTCCCATGGATTCCAGGATCAGGAAGCCTTTTTCTGCCCCGGCATTCTCAATCGCTATTTTCATCAATCGCTCCAGCAGCCTGTCTAGAACGATTTCGCCGGAAATAGCCAGGGATGCCTTCATCACAGAGGCGAGATCAAGACATTCTCCTGAATCAATGGTTGTTATGGTTCTGTCAGGTTTGTTAATCCCGGATAAGATTCTCAATGGCCTGCCGGCAAGCAACTGGCTGTATCGCGCATCTATATCCCTGACTTTTGCCATTGCTCCCCATATAAGGTAAGAATAACGGGCATCCTGCATATATGCTCTGGCAATCCTCGAGTTTTCTTTTGCAAGATAGAATCTTGCCGCCAGTTCATTTGCCAGTGCTTCTTCATTGATATATTCATGTTTTTTTGCCAGTTCAATCGCTTGATCATAATACTCCTCTGCTCCGGCATCTTTGCCGAGAATCCGCATCCGTTCAGCCTCGATCAGATAAAACCTGTGCAGATGATTCGTTGGCGCATGATGCGCCCATTTCTTTATCCTTTTCCGGTTGGCAGCCACCTTTTTTAGTATAATCCTTTGTTCGGACAGTGAAGAATCGTGAAAAACTGCGAGCCTGGCCAGGGAATCGTAGAAAAAAAAGATCGGAACAACCACCATCCCCACTACTCCGTCTAAATACCTTTCCGCCAGCTCTCCATTCTTGATGGCCTCTTTGTAATCGCAAAAAAGATAGTTCAAAAAAAGTTTATTGCAATAAAGATTATAGAGAGTGGTTCTGTCTTTTGCCTTGCTGTGAATCGGCAACATCCGCTCCTCATTGTAATACTCGCCGTCCAATGAACGCCGGGTTCCAGACATCCCCCTCAAATTCGCTACTGTCTGCCGAAATATCCCATGCACATGCAGGGACTGTTCATGCTTAAGCCGGCCGATTGCGTCGCTATATCCGGCCATTTCCAGTTCAACCTCATCCAGCCCCTTTCCTGCCACAAATGAGTGGTAGCAGTAAAAAAAGGCACAATAGCCTCCATATTCAAAATCTCCGGTCTCCAGCCCGCTTTGATATCCTTCAGACAACGGCTTTAAGGTTTCCCTGACATGCTCTTTCCAGTGTATGACAAAGCCATAAACCATATGGACTGTCATGGCCCTGAACTCTTTGGCATTGAACTGCTCCAGCACGCTTAAAGCAAGTCGACCGAATCGATAGCCGGCCTCTATGTCTCCGACTATACCGCAAAGCATCATTCCGTAAACAGCATATGAAAAGGCTGCGACAGGCGCATTCCCATATATGATCGAAAATCTGACAGTTCTCAATACAAGGAAGGGGAGAAGATTAGGATCGGCAAAATAGGCGGCAGAGCCCGCGCGGTTCAATATCCGCATGGATGCCAATTTGACCGGATCATCCATTTTCTTTAAATCAACCAGTTTGCTGATTCGCTTTCCGGCTAATAGCAACTTTGTTCTCAGGAGATCAAGCATGATATTCAACCTGTTCGGCTTTTCAGGAAATCTCAACCCCAGCTCCTTGAGGATAAACAACCCTGTTTCCATCGCTTCCTGCATCTTATATTGAGCCTTGTATGCCTCGATCCTGATCTCATAAGCCCTTGCCCTGTCCAGCAACACTTTTCCCCTTTGCAATACACACAGAACAAACTCTTCCATTAAGGCATACTCAGCGCAAAGATATGCCGCTTCAGCCGCTTCTGTATATAGTTCAAGCGACATATCATACTCGCTCTTCCAGTTGTCCTCACAAAGCAGTCCTATGCCGGTCCTCAGGTAAACGAAAGCCGACTCAAACGCTGCTGACTGCTTGGCTATTCTCCCAGCCATAAGGTTCAGCTTAGCCAATTCATTCCGGTCAGCCTGGCAATCAATAAGTTCCAACCCAAAGTTCAACTGGTTTACAATATCAAATATCCTCTTTTTGCGCTGTTCT
>JAFDFV010000171.1 GCA_019309665.1 Deltaproteobacteria bacterium
GATAAATCCGATTAATATAGTCATTATCACATTTTTCATCACAAACTTTCCTCAGTCGCAATTAATCACGTAGAAGCAAACCAATCCCTTGTCTTAAGACAAATCCTGACCAACATAAGCATTAGTGGCACCTCGATCAGTACGCCGACTACCGTTGCAAGCGATGCCCCTGAAGAGAGTCCGAACAGCATGGTGGATGTAGCTATAGCGACCTCAAAATGGTTTGATGCCCCAATCAAGGAGGCAGGAGCTGCATCCTCGTAACGAAGCTTAAGCAACCGTGCCAGGCCATATCCCAGCACAAATATGAAAACAGTCTGAATGAACAAAGGAATGGCAATCCAGAGAATCGTGAGGGGGTTGTTCACAATAATATCCCCCTTAAACGAAAAAAGGAGCACCAGGGTTGCCAGCAGGGCAGTGATGGAGACCGGGGTCAAAAAATGCAGAAACTTTTCTCGAAACCAGACCTCTCCCTTGACATTGATAAGCCACCTGCGGGTCAAATATCCAGCCACAAGCGGCAAAGCCACGTAAATAGATATGGAGAGCACCAGGGCTTCCCATGGCACCGGAAGCTTGCCGATACCAAGCAAAAAACCACCCAACAGGCCATAGAGCACAAGCATCGTTAGACTATTGATGGCTACCATAACCAGGGTTAGGCCATCATTGCCTTTGCTAAGATATCCCCACATCAAGACCATTGCGGTGCATGGAGCAACGCCCAATAGAATGCACCCCGCGAGGTAACTGCGCCAGAGAGGGATTTGGAGCATTTTCATCCCCTCTTGGAGCACAACCGTACCTGCTCCATGAACTGATCCCACTGCCCAGTCGGCAGCCGGTGGCATTTTTACGATATCCACCGAATCGGAACCTATAAGATTCAAAAAAAGAAAACCCAGGAAGAAGTTGGCTATGGCTATCATGGTGAAGGGTTTGACCCCCCAGTTTAAAAACAGGGTCAGGAGAACAGGCTTGGGTGTCTTGCCGGCTTTGATGACTTCGGCAAAATCAATCTTGACCATGATGGGATACATCATGAAAAAGAGGCAGATCGCAATGGGAATGGAGACAACAGGCGCCTCGCCCACGTAAATAGCAAGACCGTCAAGAAACGTTGCGGCTCCTGGAGCGAACCGTCCCAAGAGGATACCTGCGACAATGCAAACAAGCACCCAGATGGTGAGATATTTTTCAAAAATATTCAGCCCTTTCGGCTGGCCGGCACTGCCCCAGATGGTGAGATATTTTTCAAAAATATTCAGCCCTTTCGGCTGGCCGGCACTGCAAAATTCCATTGTCATGATAATGTCTCCAATATCTTCAAGCCGCTAAAAAAGGATTTAAAATAAAATATATCCCCAGAAGCCCGATTACAGCACCGGCGCCCCTACGAAACCAGTTCCCTGCCCCCTGCCAGGTGCTGTTCTCCAGAATTCTTCTTACAACTGCCGTCGAGCTTCCGGCAATTACAATCGGCAGGCAATGGCCGATGGCGAAGAGAAGTATAAGGAGAATTCCGGCGGCCATTTTTTGTTGTATGGTAATAATTGCAAGAATGGGGGCTATAAATCCAAAGGTGCAGGAGCCTGAAAGAACTCCATATGCCAGCCCAAGAACAAATGCCCCAAAGATACCTTTTAAATTAAGGCGATATAATAAACTGCCGGACATTGAGCATTTTTCAACACCAAGCATCCCCAGAGCAACCCAGACAAGAATTCCTCCTATCAAAATCTGCCAGTAGTTACCAACATCTCCAAGCATTCTGCCTAAAACAGCACATATAATTCCGATAAGAGCGATGGTAATAAAAAGGCCGAGAGAAAATGCAACAGAATAATATCCGGCCTGACCGGGTTTAAGTACCTGTTGCTGACCACCGACATAGGCGATGATCAGGGGAATAGATGCAAGATGGCACGGGCTGAACGCCACGCTGATTATCCCCCATAAAAAAGAACCCAGACAGGCTATGGTCGTACCGCCTGAAATCCACTCATTTACCGTAATAAAAAATGTTTCCAGCATCTATCCTGCCTTTAACTCGTAACGCCCATTTTTTTTAACTGCTCGATTATCGCTTTCTCTCCCATAAATCCCCCATGCCGGTAAACCTCTTTTCCTTTCTTATTAAAAAATATCTGCGTCGGGATTGCACGTATGCCGAATCTTTTCGCCTGATCTTTGTTTTTCCAGACATCAATAAAGATAATGGCTGCTTTTCCTTTGTAATTCTTTTCAATCTTTTCAAGAATTGGAGCCATCATTTTACATGGTATGCATTTCTTTGCCCCCAGATCTATCATGGTTACCATTCCCTTTACCGGCATTTTTTCAAATTCTTCTGAAAAAACATATCCTGTACCTATACAAAAAATTAATAGAACATACAGGAACGTTTTTATTCCCCTTTTCTTCATCATATATTCCTACTTCCCAATCCATATCTTTATCTCTTCCATAGTCGGAATCTTGCCAACGCTCTTGACCGCTCCATCAACAACCACGGCCGGAGTTCCAAAAACACCGTAGCCTGCAATCTTCATGAGATCGCTCACCTTCTCCACCTTTGCGTCAACACCGGTTTCAATTACTACTTTCCTGACAAGATCTTCGGTCTGTTTGCACTTTGGACAACCTGGTCCCAGTATTTTTATTTCCATTTTTTCTCCTTATACCTAAGATAAGCTCTTAGCAATTAGCGATTAGCTCTTATTATTTCGGTGTTTATCAGCAATTCGATTTTCACCCTTTGGATGAAATGTTACCCCTTAGCAAAGCTATTGAAATTATTGTGCTAACTGCTAAAAGCTAATGGCTAATTGCTCAATTTAGTTACTAATTCACTCAGCCATTTTTTAACCTAAATTGAGCGATTTTTTACTCGATCTGCACTAATCTTTTGCGCATCAAGGACTTGCGAAAAGTCTCGACATATCCATTGGTATGCCTACGCTTTTCGCAAACCTTGCTGCATCAAAATCTTGGTACATTTCTTCGCAAAAAATCGCTCAACATAGGTTTGAGCTTTTCTTTGCCTGGTACCTTACCAACCGATACCACCTTTCTATTAATTAATAATGCCGGAGTTACCATTACTCCATATTTGCCTATCTCCTTGATGTCTCTGACATGCTCCATATCCGCCAGGATGTTCATCTCAGACAAGACTTCAATCAGTATTTTATCCAGCATGTCACACTGAGAGCATCCAGGGCCCAGTACTTTTATCTCAAGCCCTTCTGAAACCTCTTCTTCATAAGGCTTCCCAATATATTTCTTGAATTCCCGCAAAAAAGCTCTCGCGTAACTATCCTGAATATTCGAGGGAATATAATTGCTTCTTGAAAGTCTGCTTAAAAGTTCTGTCTGGATTTCAAGGTCTGATTTATGAGCAAAGTCTTCAGCAACTTCTTCAATAACATGTGTCAGCCCAATAATGCCCACTGTATGCTTATCTACTTTTATCTGTGTAGTGTCATCCTGCGACATTAACAATACCTCCTTAACCCGCAATCCAGCCGTAACACATTCCGGCAATGGTGGACAAAACTACAATTATCAAACAAAAAGTAAGAGTTTTCTTCACTCCCATAACCCCACCAATAACAAGCATATTGGGAAGTGAAAGCGCCGGTCCTGCCAGAAGAAGTGAAAGAGCAGGCCCTTTCCCCATGCCGGCGCCAATAAGACTTTGAAGAATGGGGACTTCGGTTAAAGTGGCAAAATACATAAAAGCACCTGAAACAGAAGCAAACAAATTTGCCCACAGGGAATTACCGCCAACAAGCGTCTGAATATAATGTTCAGGAATAAGTGCGGAATGTCCCGGCCTGCCCAGCATAAAACCGGCAACAAGCACACCTGCTCCAAGAAGAGGAAAAATCTGTTTCATAAATCCCCAGGTAGATTGCACCCAGTTTATTCTTTCATCCTTTGTAAACCAGCTTTTTAACATAATAAATAATACTATCAGGAGAAAAGCCGTTATATACCATTTTGCTGCAAAGATAATTTGCCAAAGCCCGGCAGAACCCGGAGCCGGTCTTGCAAAAGCTGCAAAAACAAGAATTAAAACCATTATCAGCATGTAAAAAGCATCCTGTCCCAGGGTGCGTCCTTTATCTTCGTCTTCCGGAACATATATCCGGCCTGTTTCGCGTGCAGCATCATCTTTTCTGAAGAAAAAAGCCATTAGAAGTCCTGTAATGATGGCAAAAAATATTGCTCCAACAGCACGCGCCAAACCCATCTGCCAGCCCAGTATTCTTGCGGTCAAAACAATCGCCAGAACATTTATTGCAGGGCCTGAATATAAAAAAGCGGTGGCAGGACCGATACCGGCGCCTCTTGTATAAATTCCTGCAAAAAGAGGCAAAACAGTACAGGAGCATACAGCAAGAACAGATCCTGATATTGAGGCTACAGAGTAGGAAAGAATTTTTTTTGCTGATGCGCCAAAGTACTTCAGCACCGAGGCCTGGGATACAAAAACAGCAATGGCTCCGGCAATAAAAAAAGCAGGGATAAGACAGGTCAGAACATGATCTCTGGCATATTCCTGAAGCATCATAAAAGCTTCAAGTCCTGCCTGCCTTATATTTGGATGGCTCCATGGCACATAGTAGCATGCAAGAAAAACCAGTATAATAAGCAATAATTTTGTTCGTTCTTTCATATTAATTAGCGCCCTTTGGGTGAGCTTTTAGCCACCAACTTATATGTTTTATATAGGTATATTATGATTTAGCTATATTTATGTTAAATATTACAAATCAGATCTCTGCGGATACCAGGTAATCTCTCAATTATTTCCTTAAGCTCAGGATCATGATCAAGCCAGTGCCTCAGGTTCCCCAGCATACTTGCAGCATAAGGTGAAGCACTGCCATCAGCCGGATAATAGTTAACCCACAGGCCTTCTTTCTTTGAAACAACAAGACCGGCATTTTCAAGTATTTTTAAATGCTTTGAAACCGTGGGCTGGGCAACCTTTAAGGCGGTCCGCAATTCACATACGCACATCATCTTATGCTGAAGCAGCTTGACAATTTTTACCCTGTTAATATCAGAAAGGGCTTTCATTACTTTGACGAATTCTTTCATTTTGTTCTCCCTATATATTCCTATTTTGGAATATAGTTCTTTATATATTAATTGTCAAGTAATTAGTGCCTGAAAGAATCCCCTTGAATTGCAGTTTTCCTGCTATCTAAAAACACCTTGACAACCACCCCAAAAAACAGCTAATTAAGTTGCTCGATAAGTTATATCCAAAAAATAAATCAATTATGCTAAAAATAATAAATACTACAAATAATATAGAGTTTAAATGCTGGTGGTGGTGGCTCGAATTTGCGGAGATGTCACCGGGACTCTATTAGCTTAATTATAAGCTTTAATGACCGTGGGCAGACTTCAAAACCCACGGTTTTTTATTTTCAAAAGGCCGTGGAAAAATTCACGGCCTTTTTTATTTCCACAGCCCTTACCTATGATAAAGGAACATTTATGCTTATAAAACAATTTCCAGACAAAGATAAATTTATCCAACTGGCAGAGCACAATAACGTAATTCCTGTTTGTGTAGAAATCCTGGCGGATACTGAGACCCCTGTTTCTCTTTTTAAGAAAATTTATAAAAATAAAGGGCCCATATTTCTCTTTGAAAGTGTAGAAGGAGGTGAAAGATGGGGAAGATACAGCTTTCTTGGCTCCTCAACCCGCTTTCATATTAGAGTGTTTAAAAAAGAAGTGGAAATTCAGGGCAACGGCACCTTAAATAAGATCCCTCATAATGGGAAACCGCTGGAGATCCTTAGAGATTTTATGAGCAGATACAAACCGGCTGATATTCCTGAACTTCCCAGGTTCTGGGGAGGAATGGTAGGATATTTAACCTATGAAATGGTTTCCTTTTTTGAAAAAATCCCGAATATGTTGCCTGAGAATAAGCCTTTTGCTCATTTTATAATACCGGATGAACTCATTATCTTTGACAATATCCGCAATACGTTGATGAAAATCAGGATCCCGAACAAACTTATGAGGAGGCTGCAGCTCGATTACAGGCCATGCTTGAATCAATGGATAGCAATCCGCCGGAAAAAAATATTCAAAAAAATCAAGCGGAATACAAGCTGACTGCTCAAATGGAAGCAGATACTTTTCGATCAAACGTAAAAACAGTAAAAAAATATATCCATGAAGGTGAGGTTATTCAAACTGTAATATCTCAGCCCTTTATCTGCGAAACTGCTCCTGATCTCCTGGAACTGTACCGAGCGCAACGATATATTAATCCTTCTCCATATCTCTTTTTCATGCATCTCGATGATATGGCGCTTGTCGGCTCTTCACCGGAAACAATGGTAAGACTGGAAAACAGAGTAGCCACACTTCGCCCCATTGCCGGAACGCGACCCAGAGGAAAAACCGAGCAGGAAGACAGGGCACTTGCAAATGAGCTTCTTCATGATGAAAAAGAAAGAGCCGAACACCTTATGCTGGTAGATTTAGGACGCAATGACCTCGGACGGGTTGCAAAAGTTGGTACGGTTCAGGTTACGGATCTTATGATTGTCGAAAGATATTCTCATGTAATGCACCTTGTATCCAACATATGCTGTGACCTGCGTTCTGATTGTGATGCATGGGATC
>JAFDFV010000537.1 GCA_019309665.1 Deltaproteobacteria bacterium
GGCATATCATGTTTCAGAAGGAATTCCGCCATAAGCCAGTTGGCCATGATCATTATTTCTGAAACAAGCATCCTTCCAGGGCTTTCTCTGTTTATTTTTGTAACATTTACTTTGTCATTGTCCAGCCAGACGTTGATGTCAGGCAGAGATATTTGAATTGCGCCCCGCTTTAATCTTTTTTCCCGAAACTTTTTTGCTATATCTTGAAGGATAAGCACTTCGTGATCTTCATTGGCAATCGTATTGACATCATAATAGGTTAGTTGCCTCTTAACCTTAACCATGCTCGAAACAATTTCGTAATTGATTATTTCAGCCGATCTGCTTAATTTAATTATTATACTTATAGCCGGACGTGCTTCCCCTGCTATCAGACTGCATAGATTTTCTGCAAGGCATGAAGGCAGCATCGGTAATTTCCGGTCAGGCATATAAATGGAGCTTCCCCGATGAACAGCCTCTTTGTTTATAATATCTTCTTTTTTAATGAAATGGCCGACATCGGCGATATGAACGCCAAGCCGATAATGATCACCTTTGTCTTCAATGGTTATAGCATCATCAAAATCAAGAGTTGATTGTCCGTCTATCGTAATTGCAGAGAGACCGGTCAGGTCCAGCCTGTCTTTAAAGTCGGCAGGGTCTTTATGCCTGTCGACCAGGTCTGTTGCATTTTTCATGACCTCGCCGGAGAAGACGGTCGGGATTTCATATCTGTGCAATTCAATGTTTTCATTTTTATCCCAGACACCAAGCTTTACAAGGAACTGGAATACTATTTCTATGTTATCTATACCTGCTTTTTTAAGTATTTCTTTGCCAAGGGAGTAGTGCGGGCTTTCCTTTTGGAAGAGATAGCAGGATTTAAGAATATCCATGCATTCTATTTTATCATCAGGCAAGTAAGGTTTTTCAATATCGAGCATTGTTTTTAGCCAGGCAGAGCCCTCATCTATAATACGATTTTTTCGGGCGGCTTCTTTCTGCTGGCAGGCAATCTGTTCTACCTGCTCTTCCGAATAAGGGAAAAAACGGTCGCGGTTAAATTTAAAATATGATCTGTTTTTAAAAAATGCCCTTACAACTGCGGATTCATGGTCATAAGTAGGACCATCCGGGAAACAGAATTCAGTCATTTCGGCAAGATCTATCCATTTTTTTTCTGTATTCAGAATTTCCCATAACTCTTTTATATCTATATGATTAATCAGAGCGTTACGTTTGCCGGCTATTTCCTTTAATGCCTCGACCAGCTTGTATTTACCCATTGAAAGGTTAAGATGCGTGTTGCATTTGTGTGATAGCCGACCAGGCGACAGCTTGATTTCCCGATTGTTTTCAGTAAGAATCCTAAGCTTCTGTTTTTTGACTTCAAGAATGACGCCGCACATAATTTTCTGGTGGTCGATATATTCTACAATATTTCCTGTTTCCATAATAATAAATCATACCTAAGTTGAGCGATTTTTGGGGAAGAAATGTGCTGATATCTTGATGCATAAGGGTTTGCGAAAACCGCAGGCATACCCGTGGATATGTTGAGGATTTTCGCGAATCCTTGATGAGCCAAAAACCGCTCAATTTAGGTCATAACAATCAGGCATGAGAAAGTCAACGTTCCGCCGGAGTTTAGGCAGGGCTACGTCATTTAAGCTGATAACCTGCTGACTTAACGAGAATTGTTTACTTATAGGATTTTCTATAAATTCGAAGCACGAAACACGAAATCCGAAACAAATACGAATGACCAAAATCAAAAATTCTAAACGTGCCGAGCCCCGCAGATATTGGATAACTGCCTGAAATGTTTTGTTCATTTGATATTCGAAATTAGATATTGTTTCGACCATTTTTATAAGATCAGGCGATATTCGAGTTTCGGATTTTGAAGTCCCCGGAAACTCCTAATATTAAGGCTTTAGCACTGACTTTGACGTTTCCCTACTGAGTTTAGGTAATATATAATCGTTTGTTTGACCGGCATACGATTGGTTAAAAGTTGGTAGGTTGGGTTGAGCGTAATCAGTTATGTTGGGTTTCGTACCTCAACCCAACCTACGAATATCAAGCAATTACCACAACATGGTTTCAGTGAGCGAAACCCAACAAATCATGTGGCAGGTGTTTTCGTTCAGTCACAAATTAGCAGAGTTTGTGCGTGAGCCCTAAGTAACACTTTAGCTTTTTGAAATATATTCGCGCATCCGATTTGACGAGATTTTATTTCATGAAATCAATAAAGTTAATAAAACCATATTTTTTAGAAAAACGATTTTTAATTTTTTTCGGTCTTGTATGTCTGATAGTTGTCGACTTCCTGCAACTGTTTATTCCCAGAATTATAAAATGGGCTGTTGATGACATCACAGCCTTCAGGGTCGATGCAATAAGACTTTCGTACTATGCACTTTATATAGCGGGCATAGCTGTTTTGATTGCATTGTTCAGGTATGGATGGCGGCGTTGCCTTATAGGCACGTCGAGAAGAGT
>JAFDFV010000538.1 GCA_019309665.1 Deltaproteobacteria bacterium
ACCGACAATGAGAATATGGACGTACTACTTGAAGAGTTGTACATGGCAAAAGGATCTGTTGACAACAATTACCACGTCAACTTATAAACTAATGTACGTCCCGCAGGTCGTCCCCGAATTTAAGTACTATAAGAAACTATATCCTTATGAGCAGTATAGACTATGTTGCAGGTACAATGGCTTTGGTGTTGAGGCCTGAACGACGAAGACTACCTTATAAATTAATTGACTGACAAGAAACTATCCGGGTGACACAAATGAAGTTAAAGAAAGCAAGAACCATTGAAGAGGCTTACCAGGTATTTGAGACACAAAAACCATTAAATCAGGATAATAAAGAATTCTACGTTGACATTTATCATCAGGATCTTTTAAACTTGAGAAAAGACTTGGTATTGAATTTAATCCCGGATAAATCATTTTTTGTTACCGGCCAGTCCGGCAACGGGAAAAGCACGGCACTCAATTTTCTTCCTGATACGGCAATCTGCAAAAAATATGACGTTAAATATCTGAACGGAAGAGATGTTTTCAAGCTGGATGATATTGATATCATTGATATCATACTGATGGTCGGCTATACCATTGTTAACGAAAATCCGGAGCTTGAAAAGAAATTCCTGAAAGAACTTGAGGAACTGAAAGAAAAGAAACTTGGGAAACTTGAAAAACAGATAGAAAAAACCAGCCTGAATGCAGACCAGGGAGGCGGCGATCTATCTCTTCGTGCCAAATTGCCTTTTTGGAGCCTGATCAATTTTGATTCCGGATTTTTTGCAAAATTTAAAATTGAAAAATCAAGCAGGAAAACCATAAGAGAGATATTTACGCTTGATAAGCTTGAACTGATTGAGAAAGTAAACGATATTATTGCTGCTTATAAAGAACAGCAAAATTCTGAAAAAAACCTGTTGATCATTATTGATGATCTTGAGAAAATTGGAAAACAGGATCAGACTATTGAACTTTTTATTGATAATATTGATGTGTTTCAAAAGATCAAATGTATCAAAGTTATCACCTTTCCGGTTTATCTTGCCACCCAGTATGCCATGTATCAGGACGCATCAAAATTCAGCATCCGTATTTCCGAAAATCCCTATAAGGCTTGCGACAAGAATATAGCCGCCAAAAATAGGGAGACCCTTGCGACAGTAATATACAACAGGGTTGAAAAAAAAGATCTTGTTGATAAGGATGCTGTTAAAAAAGCTGTGGACTTTAGCGGCGGGAATTTAAGATTTCTGATGGATATCATGCAGAAAGCCGCCCGGAACGCCATCAGCCTGGACAGTGAAGATACAAATGATACCAGACTTACTGAAATTGATGTGAAAAGCGCTGTTGAAGAACTGGCAGAACTGCCCTCCCTCGCGGTTATGAAACGAGTCAAAGTTTTAAAATATATTCTGGACCAAAACAAGGAGCCAGAGGATGAAGCCATGAAAAAGGATTTTATTGATTCAGTTCAGGACAATTCAATTTTCGCCTATTTCAACGGCCATCCCTGGTATGAGGTTAACCCTGTCATCAAAGAAAGCGTTGAAGTTTATTCTATTCCAAAAAATCAGGAACCTCCTCTTCATGATCCTTGATGAATTCCTCACGGCAAAAGACAGGGTGGCCCTGAAAAAACTCCCCATCACCCTTGAGTTGCGAAAAAACTCTTCCTGCCTGGTCCTTATCGGTGCAGAGTCTGTTGAACTTGGGGATGCATTCAGTCAATATATTTCAATGTGCCTTAAGGGGGATGATTATTTTTTCCATACACCCAAAACAGAATTGATTTTGCCGGAAATTGTGGATTCCAACAGCAATATTTCCTTAGACAGATATATTATTATAAAATTGTATGATCAAAATTTAACAGATGCCGGGAAATCAAAAATAAATTCCGGCCTTCTTTTATATCGAGATTATATACCGGAATATAATCTTAAACTTATTTTTATTCTCAGTCATGATCTGATGAGATATCTTCAAACCACTGCATATGATTTTTTTTCTTTCAGTAATTATTCAAGGTTTTTTTTTGACCATAAATACCGTTATAAAAAAATTGATACGGATAATAGAAAACTTTCAACGCTTATTAAAGAACTAAACGCCTATCTCTCAGGAAATAAAAAGAAAAAAAACATTATTATTGAAAAAACTTTTTCCATTATTATTGAAGCATATCAAAAAAGTGAAGCAGACATTGCCCTTGACTATTCCCACAAACTTTTAAAACTTTC
>JAFDFV010000539.1 GCA_019309665.1 Deltaproteobacteria bacterium
AATAAAAACAGAGGCAAAAGAGCTGGAAAGTGGAAAGATCAAGATTTTCGAAGAACGTTTTTATATCTTTATCTGGATTGCTTTTGTTTTTCTTATCATGGAAGGCTTGATCGGCCTTAAGCCGGGTCGAGCCAAATTATTTTCGATTATGGCTGTGCTTATTATTTGTTGCGGAAACCGCGTTTGGGCGAATGAAAACCCTGAAGAACTTTACCAGCAAGGGCATTATAAGAAAGCAGAACAGGCTTTTATCAAAAAAGATATGGATCACCCCAAAGATGTCCGTAACAGGTATAATCGTGGTTGCGCCTCTTTTCAGAATGCAAATTATGAAGGCGCGTCCGCTGCATTCCGCAGCCATTCCGCAGCGCTTTGAAAAGAACCGATGACAAGCAGATATCATTCAGCTCCGCATATAATCTTGGCGATTCTCTCTTTAAACAAGGTGATTTCCAGGGTGCGGCCCAGGCCTTCAAACAGGCAATAAAAATAAATCCCGGCGATGAGGACTCAAAATATAATTACGGGCTGGCTTTAAAAACCATTGAAGAAAACCAGAAGAAAGAGAAAGAAAAGCAGCAGGAAAACCAGGAGCAGGATCAGGACCAAGAGCAAGCCCAAGACAAGAAAAAAGATGAGCCCAATAAGAAACAGGAGCAAAACCAGAACAAAGAAAATCAAAGGACATCAGAGGAATACCAGTCTGGTGCTATGAGCAAAAATGAGGCTGAAGCATTTCTTGATAATATTGGCGAAGACCCTGCAGCAATTAATCGTTTACGATTCCACGGGAAAGAGCAGAAGACGGCATCAGGTAAGGATTGGTAGTGGGTTGTTTTTTGACAGAATTAACATGATGAACTGGATTAATTTAATCTTGTAAATCAAAACACACATTCCTTAATCCACCCTACTTAGATTTTGCTTGATTGTAGAATTACCATATAGCCAAAATGGCTGAAAGTGTCCCGCTTTTAGTTGGTAGCCGTGTTTACAAAGCAAGACAGGGCGGTATTTCCAAACCTGAACCTTTTTTTAGGGACTACCGGCGCCTGTAACATTAGCCAAGCTTGAGGAAAACGTAGCATTTACAAATGCCGGTTTCTCTGCTTGTAGGTGATGCAGAGACGTTAGCCTTCAGTATATCTATCCAATAATGGGTATGTGTTGTGACTCTTGACAACACTTATCAATGTTGTTATTATATCCAACATGAACGCCAAATTAATGCTCAATGAGCGCCACATCCTCTCCGAAAATGCTTTCGTTGAAATGGTGGTGTGGTTACTCCCCTCGCCTCTTTCAAAAAGTCACCATGGTTTCAAGTATCGGCTTGCCCTTGTTGTGAATGGTAATTGTGTGCTACGTTATGACAACGAGGCAGGCAAGGGTGACCACAAGCATATAGGTGAGGATGAAATTCCATACATTTTCACCACACCGAAAGCATTGCTTGAAGATTTCTGGAACGATGTGGACAACTGGAGGTTTTAACATGCGTACCGTGATATTGGGGATTTCTTCCCGTGAAAAAATCAACAAACGGTTACTTGGAGCTTTAGAAGGCAGACCGCAAGGAACATTCATCAGTTTCGAGTCGCCTACGCTCCTTTTTAAGGTTCTCTCGGGCAATCGATGGGAGCTGCTTAAAGTTATGACAAACGCAGGGCCAATGTCAATGCGTGAAGCAGCGCGTCGTTTGGGTAGAGACGTAAAAGCGGTGCATCGTGATGTGCACATGCTTTTGAATGTTGGAATATTGCAAAAAACCGATAAAGGTCAAATCGAATTCCCCTTTGAAGCAGTGCATGTTGATTTCATGCTGAAAGCAGCTTGATATTTTTGGGCTAACAACAAAATCATTCATATCCAAAATGCTTCAATCGTTGCATAGTTCATTGAAAAAACTGTGAACTGTGAACCGACAACAGTGAACGGTTACCATATGAGTTTAAAAAAAGTATTTTACATATTCTGCATATTCGGATATCTCCATTGACCTGACACTTGATCAGTCATCAGTTGTATTGACTGACACTATTGTAATGAAAGTAACGGTCACTGGAAAGCAAAAAAGCAGTTTCCCGGAGATTGGAGGGCTGTCGTCCTTTAATGTGGTTAAGGGCGGCACTGCAAGCAGGGTTGAATTTGTAAATGGCATCATGAATTCCGGGGTTGAATATATATTTTATCTTACCCCGTTAAAGCCTGGCAAATTTGTTATCGGTCCGGCTCAGGTCAGAATAAAAAACAAGGTCTATTCCAGCAAGAGCGTTAAACTGACGGTTTCCAAAGCAAGAAATAATCAAGCCGGCAATGCTGCAAACAGGCCCCTGTTTTTGGAAGCCCTAATTTCAAAAAATAACTTATACCTCAACCAGAATGCTCTTTACACCTTAAGGCTTTTTATGAGAGAGCAGGTTTCCGATATATCCCTTGAAATGCCAGAGGTCCAAGGTCTTGTTTTTGAATCTCTTGCAGAACCGCAAAAGTACAGCACGAGCATCAATGAAAAGAGATATGAGGTTATTGAACTTAAATATATATTAATACCCAAAAAGCCGGGAGAATACAGCATTCCCGCGGCGGGTATGCGGATGACCATTTATAAAAGAAACAGGCGCGATAATTTTTTTGAGGATCCTTTTTTTAATATGAGGAAAGGCAAACCGGCTTACCTTTCATCCAATGAGATTCAACTTGATGTTAAAAATCTTCCAATGCAGAACCGACCGGATAATTTCAGCGGTCTGGTTGGCCGGTTTGATGTAAAGGCAAATCTTGATCCTGTTGAGGTTAAGGTTAATGAATCCGCCACATTAACCATAATTGTTCAAGGCCGGGGGAATGTGCGACAAATACCGGACTTGAAACTTTCTGATATAAAAGGACTTAAAATATATCAGGACAAACCCCAAGGACTTAAAATATATCAGGACAAACCCCAGTTAGATATTAACAAGAACGAATCTGCGATTTCAGGCGAAAAGATTATGAAATGGGCGATTGTGCCTGAAAAGAGCGGGGAATTTATAATTCCCTCAATGGCGCTGGCGTTTTTTGACCCTGAAAAGGGACTTTACCGGGAACTGAAAACCGAATCATTCAGTTTAAAATCAAATCCGGGGGCCGATACTGGAAGCAGCGACTTGATTTCAATCTCCGGGGATAACCATGCCGGCCAGGTTAAAACAAAAAATAATAACAAACAAGAGATCACGCGAATAGGAAAGGATATTTTCCCGGTGCATACTTCAGTCGATCCGGTTAAGGGCTTAAGGCAGCAGGAATTTTTTAATAAAATATTTATTTTGCTTCTGCCGGCGCCCCCCTTTATTTTTTTGGTGTTGCTGGCCGGTCGAAAATTATTTAAAAATAATAATAAAAACATATTGAATATCAGGTCCAGGAATGCCGGCAAAAATTTCCTGAAAAAAGTTCAGGGTCGAGATCTATCGTCTGAAGAAATTCATGCAGCGGTTCTTAATTATCTGAATACCAGATTTTTATTAAAAGGCGGTCTGTTAACGCCCAATGAAGTTTATGACCTTTTGATTAACAAAGGAGCTTCTCCTGAAACAGCCTCAATGCTGAAAAATAGCATTGCGCAGATCGAATCCATAATCTTTACTGGTGAAAAATCAAACAGCCTGGCGCAGATACAGGATAAATTAACAGGGATTTTGAAATCTGTGGACCAGGAGGTTAAATGAGATTTTGCATTACATTATCATTGTTATTTTTGCTATCAGTGAATACTGCCTGCGCCCTGGATGGAGATGTGGATGGCGGATCTGAGAATATT
>JAFDFV010000540.1 GCA_019309665.1 Deltaproteobacteria bacterium
TCAGGTGACTCAGAAATTTATTTGTTGACCGGAACAGGGAAAATTATTAAGAAATTAACAAATAACTGGGGGATTGACGTATCTCCAACGTTTTCTCCGGATGGCGACAAAATGGCATTTGTCTCAAACAGGTCGGGTTCTCCCCAGATTTATATAATGGATTTAGAGTCCGGGCAGGTAAAGAGATTGACGTTTCAAGGAAGATACAATACATGTCCGAGCTGGTCTCCTATGGGTGATAAAATAGCGTATGCAGGCATGGGCAATGGACAGATCAATATTTATACAATAGATGTTGAGGGAGAAAGCCCTGCATTACAATTAACACACGACTCGGGAAACAATGAGTCCCCCACATGGTCGCCGGATGGAAGTCTCATTGCATTTAGTTCAAGTCGTGAAGGGCCTTGCAGAATCTATGTTATGACTGCTTATGGAACTGACCAGAGGTGCCTGCTTGCATTGCCCGGTGAGCAGACAGATCCTGAATGGTCACCAGGAGTTATCAATAACTAAATAATAATGTATTCCAAAAGGAGGAAAAATGAAAAAAAAGTTGTGGGTATGCCTATCTCTTTTATTAGTAATTCCGGGATTGCTGGTTGTCACTTCCTGTGCAAAGAAGACGGTTAAGGCTGACCTTGCTCAAACTCAGGAAGACGAAGCAGCAAATCTGGCTGCTGAAAAAGCAAAGCAAGCAAAGCAGGAAGAGATTGCAAGACAACGCGCTTTAGATGAAAAGCGTCGTCAAGAGGAAGCTGCAAGGCGTAAGATAATTGCAGCCAGAAACTTATTCATGAATGAAAATATTTACTTTGATTTTGACAAGTCTAATCTTAAACCTGAGGCTCAGGAAGTTTTAAAAAGAAAAGCTGAGTGGCTAAGAAATAATCCCGGTGAATCAGTTGTTATCGAGGGCCATTGTGATGAACGCGGGACAAACGAGTACAACCTTGCCCTTGGCGACAGGCGTGCCCAAAGCGCAAAGAACTTTCTGATCAATCTGGGCATTGCAAGGTCACGTTTAACAACGATCAGCTATGGCGAGGAACGTCCTGCTGATCCCCGGCAAAATGAAACAGCATGGTCAAAAAACAGGCGCGACCACTTTGTCTTAGAGTAGTTGATAGTTATGTTTGAAGTGCCTAAAGTTGTGGTACGCCTTCGGCGTGCTGATTGATAGGGACTTCCCTGAAAATAGCCTGCCCGGCGTAAAGGAGATCCATCGACCCGTTCTATGATCTTTCTATAAAAATGGGTATTTTTATTTGTGGAAGTTTCCCAAAGTTGATATTCCAGAGCCCTTCTTTAAGCATTGACGACTGAAGGAATCTATATAAAATGGCAGAATTCCTTAACTTTAGGCACTTTAGCTCACTTTAACATACTTTAGGCACTGTTTTTTACCATCTTTTGAAAAGGGTTTTATCTCTGCAATGAAATATTCAGTTTTATTTTCATTAATATTTTTTTTTAATATGTTATATGGCTGCGCAATGTATGATGACGTTGTTACGCTTGAAAATCGCATATCTTTGCTCGAGCATCGTCCAGGCTGGAAGAAAAGGAACAGGCACTTAGAAATCAATCTGCCGAACTGCATGCAATGCACGATCAGCTAAAAGCTGAAATGCGGCTCATAAGCGGAAGCATTGACGAAACTGATTACTTGTTAAAACAAAAACTGTCCGATTCAGATAAAATAACCGAAAACCGGTTGAAAAGAATAGAGCAAGCTGCCGGGTTAAATAAAAAACGCATAACACGCTTAGAACAGTACCTCAATTTTGAATCAGATGAAAACCATCTGAAAATAAAACCAAAACCCCAATCCAGGCAAGAGCTTTCAGAAAATGAATTATACACAGTATCTAAACAGGCATTTGATGCAGGCGACTTTGAAACTGCCCGCAAGGGCTTTAAAAATTTAATAAATAAATTTCCAAAGTCGGCACATGCAGATAATGCTCAGTTCTGGATAGGTGAAATTTACTACAGTGAAAAATGGTATGAAAAAGCTATACTTGAATAT
>JAFDFV010000172.1 GCA_019309665.1 Deltaproteobacteria bacterium
CAAACCAATCCTTCGATACAATGGCCTGAGATTCTTATAAACCATCCCTTGCCTCCCCCTGCAATCAGTGTCTCTTTTATCACCCCCACAAGGATCAAGTACAAAAACAGCCTGACCAAAGATCTCGAATTTCATGTCTTTTTCAGAAATTTACTCCGCCGCATATCGCTCCTTTCATACTTTCACTGTAACCACAGGATAGATGACAGCGGATTCAAGGATCTCATTGAGCAGGCCAGGAAAATCAAGACCATCAAACGTACGCTCTACTGGCACGACTGGGAACGGTATTCCAACCGCCAGAAAACACTAATGAAAATGGGTGGATTTATGGGTGAGATTACATATGAAGGAGAGTTAAAGGAGTTCCGGCCGTATATCAGGCTGGGTGAATATGTGCATGTGGGCAAGGGGAGTGGGTTTGGGTTAGGGAGATACAGGATAGAGAATAGAGGAGGGTAGATACGTGACTATGGATTACAGAAAACCAAAACGGATTTTTGAAGATTCAGGGACAGTTGATTCGAAAATGTCATACCATGTTGAGTTGGAAAATGTTGTTAATACAAAAAACCAGGATATCAAAACAATGGTTGACATGGGAAGATACTTTTCTATATTTGCCCCAAGACAAAGCGGTAAAACTACGTTTTTTAAAGGTTTTAGCTCAAAACTTGAAAAAAATCCAGCCTATGTGTCTATGTTTCTTAGTTTTCAGGCATATAAGAACGTCGACAGGCAAAGGTTTTATCAGTTAATTCAAAAAGAGATATACAACCAATTGATAAACAGACTGAATGCTGTAAACTGCTCGAAACTGGATGCTATAAAGGTATGCTTAGATTCTCATAATCTGACAGATCATATCTCATTAAGTGAACTGTTTGAGGAATTAAACCGTATAATTGAATTCAAAAAAATTGTTATCTTTATAGACGAATTCGATGGCATTCCAATAAACGAACTGGAAAATTTTCTGACAACTTTAAGAGAGCTGTATCAAAAATATAAGGAACGTACAGATAAAGCTCTATATTCCGTAGGTTTAGTTGGCATACGCAACATCACCAAACTGATTGTAGGCGGTGTCTCCCCTTTTAACATCGCAGATCAGGTCAAACTCCCCCCATTTACCCTGAAAAATGTCCGTGATCTTTATGCTCAATACACAGAAGAAACAAACCAGGTCTTTACGGAAGAATCTGTAAAAAAAGTATTTGATGAAACAGCCGGACAGCCCTGGCTGGTAAACCGGCTTGGAACTATTCTGACAGTTGACATAAAACCGCAAACCACAGATCCGATTACTGCTGAAGATGTGGAAAAAGCCGTTGAAATTCTTTTGTATGAAGAAAATAGCCATTTTGATAATATCTCGGAAAAGGCCAAACAATACAAAGAGACTTTTATAAATATTGTTTTTGATGGGGTTGAATACATTCCTGGCGATGAGGAGCAATCCCTTCTTTTGACACATGGTTTGATCAAGGCGGAAGGGAAAAATATTAGAGTAAGCAACCTTGTCTATAAAAAAAGGTTTACCAAGACCTTTTTTCGGGAATCCGGGGCAATTGTGGATATATCTGTTCGGGGCTACTTTAGATCTGACGGACTTCTGAACATGGAAGCAATCCTTTCTGATTTTGAGGAATACATCATGCAGATAGGTGTAAATGCCTTTTATGCAAGCAAAAAGCCATACGAAAAGACAGGACAATTCCTGCTCACTGCCTGGCTGTATCAGTTTGTGGAACAGGGAAAAGGGGAGCTCAGTTTTGAGGTTTCAACCGGATTAGGCAGAATTGATATTCTACTGACCCATCAAGGCAGAAAATACATTGTCGAGACCAAAATAAATCGCTCAAGCCTTGAAAGAACTGCGGAAAAGGCGATTGATCAACTTTGCGGCAAGTATCTTTTAACCGAACGCGCCAATGAAGGATACATAGTGATTTTTGACCCTAAAACAACAGTGGGTGAATTATGCACGCCGCAAGAACGGCTGGTGCAAGGAAAGAAGATATTGATCTTTAATATCGGTATAGGAAGGTAGGTGTATTTTATTGGGGATATTCTTTCCTCTTGATTTCCTTGTGCGGAGGTCTGCGGATGTTGACCTCAAATTGAAGTTAGGAGACTTGTTTTTTTCTATTTTAAAAAATCCCTTGACTTTCTGGTCTGGTCTGGCCAGACCATATTAAGGAGGTAACAGTTATGATGATAACAAATATGTCAGAGGCAAAGGCTCAACTTTCAGCGCTTATTAAAAAGGTCATGTCCGGGCAAGAAGTAATCATCGGAAAAGCAGGCAAACCTGTGGCAAAGCCTGTGCGGTATGAACGAAGCGATAAACTGCGCTATCCAGGCGCTCTGCGGGGCAAAATAAAATACAAAATCCCAATCTTAAAGACATGAGATTTTTTCAAAAAGGCGTTAATGCGTTGCTTATTTGGCCCATACGCTCTGAAATGAACAAACCAAAATGGTATCAAAATGGTATCTTGCACATTGACACCAATCAGTTATAATAAAAAAAGTGGGTATGGTGATGACTTTACAAGAAATTATAGCTGATATTCACGCTCTCAGTGAAGATTTGGAAGCTTATGAGCGGAAGTATGGTGTACTTTCAGAGACGTTGGTCGGTATCATCGAAAGGACAGCTCGGCATGAACCCATTCCTGTCGCTTCGTAACTATGAAGAGTTTGTTTACACCCTCACCACAAACACATTCTTCCTGATATCAAGCATCATCGCACTCCCGCACCCAATATGAGTTTCACCCATCCCAATTATTTGAGAAATCGGGGAGTTGCTAAAGGAATGAAATCAGATGGCAGCCACTACTTGGCAACAATGTCCTTATGGTTAGCTCCAGGGATATGAATTCAGGGGGAGGAAACGGTTATGGAAAAAAGTGAATATAGCATTTTGGATTGCGGAATTTCGTGAAGAAAGGAGGTAAACTTCTATGAACGTAGTTCTCAAAAAACAGTTAAATGAAATGACGGACAGTGAACTTAAATATCTCCTTAAAAGAGATTACTTGAGAAGGCTTACCCGCTATAGGATGACCGACGATTATTACAGGGCAAAATATGAGATGGACTTCGATAACTTCGAGAAGGCAAATATTGTTCGCGACCAAAACTATAGCTTTGAGGTGGAATCGCATGCTCAGGAATGGGAACTTGCAATTGATGGGATAAATACGATCAAAAAAAAGCTGAAGGAGCTTTCTCGTGAAACTTAGCGGTATTATTAGCGAAGCCAATGATGTCGCAGAAAAATACAACTTGCAACTTGTGGAAATAGACAGTACCGATAATATCATTAGCCTGAAATTATTGATAGACAATGATCTGTTTGTCCAAATATATGGAAATGCACAAAAGAACAAGCTCAATCTTGCCCTTGTTTTTAAAAGAAGAAGACTTTATGGGTACGACTCCCAAGGCGGCAAGTACCACTGTCATCCCCTTGATGCTCCCGATGAACATGTCTTTGTTGATGACAGGAAATCTATCGGAGACTTTGTTTGTGAATCGATGGAATTCCTGGAAAGCAGGGATATATTATAGACCTGATGTTCCTGGATCTGTGCGCAGAATATAATATTCCTATTTTACAAATCACACCGGAGGAACTGCGTCGAGAGGTAAGCAATGCGTGAACAGTCATTAGTTTGCGACACATCGTTGCTGCTACTTAGGACGTATGGAGACAGGGTTCAATATAGCGTATTTGAATGTTTACTTGATAAAAACCCCCTTGACAAAATGGCAGACAGGATAAATAAAATTCTTATTGAAAAAGAGGACAGTGTACGCATCTATTGTCCTTGCGCAAACTGTGAAAGGGAAATCAGGGTAATCGGCAAGGGAGAAGTGTCTAAAAACGAAGATGTGTATATAATTTAGATAGTTGTACGAAATTAAAAAAAGGCCCAAAAAGGGGGGTGGTTACAGGAAATTTGCAATTATTTGTTATTGCTGATAAAAATTGTTGTTGAAGATGGGAAATAAGGTGGTGAAGAGATGAAAAAAGAGACGAAAAAGGGAGGTTACAGAAAAGGCTATTCTAAGTATCTGTATTTATTGGCTGGAAAAAGGCTGCCATCTGAAACTGAGACCTGATGAATAAGGGATTGAGCGCCTGCGGCTTAGGGACATAGGGATTAGGGACGTAGGTATGTAGAGGAAAAAGATATGGGTCAACCGGAACTGGTGTGGTAAAATGACCCTCTTTTTGCCATTTTTGCGTTGTTTTACAGGTGGTTACATCAAAATCAAAAGTGCCAATTTTTTTGCTCTTAATACCATCGTTAAAAGATTGATATTTTAACAATAGTTTGCGTAACAGTCTGATTTCATTGACCACATTGATTCCGGTTGACGGTGTTAGGCATCACACCAGTTCCGGTTGAGCCAAAAATTGTGGCTGCTCACATAGTCAGGCTGAAGGGGGTAGAAAAGCACGATTGCCGTACTTTAGCAGAAACATCTGATTCTCGCACCAAACATGGCTTCAAAATGCGCTTTTCCCTAACAGTTTTCAGCCTTCAGCCTATCCACCTGAGTAGTTACAAAAAATATGACCGTTCACAGTATAGCAGAAAATCATACTGGTGATAAAAATGAAAAAATTTGCTTATATTTTATTTGGGCTGTTTTATGCGTGTAGCGCTTTTGCAGAACCACTTTTAAAGGAAGCTGTGCCTGAGCCTTTAAAACCATGGATTGGCTGGGTACTGCATAACGAGAAAGATGTTGACTGCCC
>JAFDFV010000173.1 GCA_019309665.1 Deltaproteobacteria bacterium
AACCACCAGCTCCAACATAGAAGTGGCCAAGATGGTCCTGCCATGCATACAGCGATGTGCTATAAAATATTACCGCTACTAATACAGCAAAAAAAAGATGTTTTTTCATTATGTTTTCCTTTATTCTCAATTTTTAAACTTAAATCGTGCCATTAGCTTTTAGCCATTAGCGGTTAGCTTTTGGATAAAACTGTTCAACATCCTCTTTACTTCATTGACCTGTTGATTAAGCTCTCTAAAATCTCTCATTTCCATCCTTTTTCAATGTAGGGTGCAATACAAAAAGTGACATTTTTTAGATAAAGGATATTTTTTGTCTAACATGCTGATTTAATGTCGAATGTCGAACAGGGAATGTCGAATTATGAAGTTTTATCCTTGTTCTTTTTGGCAGTGCCTATACTTTAAACTCGATTAGCCGTTCCTCAAAATCAAATTTGTCACGTTCCTTCGACATTCATAATTCCCTGTTCGACATTCGACATTCAAAAAATGCCCTTTACTATCTTATTAATTACTTTTTTGTATTGCACCCATTTGTAACTACTCAGCCTTCAGCCTACTCACTTCAGCATTATTGAGAGCAACTACGGCGGGTAATGACTTGCCTTCGAGCAGCGTTAGAAAAGCACCTCCGCCCGTTGATATATATGTTATCATATCACTCTTGCCGGCCTTGTACTCTTGCCGGCCTTGTGTACAGCGACGTCTGTATCGCCGCCTCCGACAATTGTCATCGCATAGGATTCAGCCACGGTGCTTACCATGTCAATTGTTCCCCTGCTGAAAGCATCTATTTCAAAAACACCCATTGGGCCATTCCAGATTATTGTTTTTGCATCTTGCAGAACTTCAGAATAAAGCAAAGAAGTTGCAGGCCCTATATCAAGCGCCATCCACTCGGAAGGTATCTCCTGTATAGGCACGGTCTTTACCTCGGCTTTTGAATTGAATTGGCTGGCCACTTTTGCATCAACAGGGAGGTAAAACTTTATTCCGTTCTCTGTTGCTTTTTTTATTATTGATCCTGCTACATCAATAAGATCTTTTTCAATTTTTGACTTGCCGACATCACATCCCGTGCTTTTTAGAAAAGTATTGGCCATAGCTCCACCGATTATAAACTTGTCAACATGTTTAAGCATGTTTTCTAAAGCCTCCAGCTTGCTTGACACCTTTGAACCCCCTATAATAGCAACAAGGGGACGTTTTGGATCGGCTATGGCTTTTTTGAAATAATCAAGCTCCTTTTGAAGTAAAAAACCTGCAACAGATAAAGGTGCATATTTAGTTATTGCTACAAGAGAAGCATTGGAACGGTGAGATACAGCAAAGGCATCATTAATATAAACATCACAGAGCTCAGCCAGTTCTTCTGCAAATCCATCATCATTTTTTTGTTCTTCTGGGTGGAAACGCAGATTTTCAAGAAGTAAAACATCGCCTGTATTCATATTTGATACAATTTTCTTTACATCAGGGCCGACACAGTTAGTCGCCATTATGACATTTTCTTCAAGAAGCCTGGCAAGGCGCTTGGCAACAGGAGCAAGGCTGAATTTAGGCACGACATTACCCTTTGGCCGGCCCAAATGAGAAGCTATAATCAATACAGCATTATGGTCCAATGCATATTTCAAGGTAGGTAAGACAGCACGTATACGTGTATCATCAGTAATATTCTGGTGCTCATCCATTGGGACGTTAAAATCAACCCTGATCAGAACTTTCTTGCCTGAAATTGCCGTATCTTTAATAGATCTCATTAATTAGTTCCTCCTGATTTCTAACCAGGACAAGCCGGAAGCAAATTGAATATTTTAGGAATTTTATTAATTTTAATTAAAATGATAGAGCGAAGCGATACCACAAATTTTCAATTTTCAATTTTCAATTCTCAATTTTTTTAAGCCTGCGATTGATGTCTTTCTTTTTAGACCATCTTTCCAGAAAGCCTATCATTTTGGACTCATATGCCCTGTCAATAAATTCATCTTTAACTTTTAATCCACCAGGTCCATGCATTGCTGATTTTAAACACTCTGTTTTATGGGAACATGGAATACAGGATTCCGGACTATCCCTAAGTCCATTCTCTTTTTTTGGAAAAACAGAATCAAGTATACCAAAGCAGGGAGGGTATTTTTCTTCTTTATTATTCATCTATTTCCCGTTTAAGATCGCGGCTCATCAACCTGCGTGCAGCCTCTTCAGGTGAAACATCATTATAAAGAATATGATAAATTTCCTGACAGATAGGCATTTCAACACCTATTTTTCTGGACAAGTTATAAATGGATTTGGCTGTTTTTACTCCTTCTGCAACCATGCGCATTTCAGAAAGAATTTCATTTAACTTTTTTCCTTCTCCAATTTTTTTGCCCACCGTGTGATTACGGCTTAGATCTCCAGTGCAGGTGAGAATTAAATCACCAATACCTGCAAGCCCGGCAAAAGTATTTGCATTTGCGCCCATCTTTAATCCAAGACGCCTGATTTCTGTCAGACCTCTCGTTATAAGAGCCGCCCTTGTATTTAACCCAAAACATAGTCCATCTATTATTCCGGCGGCTATGGCAATAACATTTTTTACAGAACCGCCCAGTTCAACTCCAATTAAATCGTCGGTCGTATATACTCTGAAGTACAGCGTAGAAAAAACATGCTGCACAAACTCAGCAACATTTTTGTCTTTTGAGGCTACAGTGACCAGAGTCGGTACCTTATTTGCGACTTCTTTGGCAAAGCTGGGTCCTGAGATAACTGCTATTTTGTCGTCCGAGATTTCAGGAAGAGCTTCTTTCAGTACGCCGGACATTGTCAAATGAGTTTTATTTTCAATCCCCTTGGAGGCTGATAGTATAATTGTATTTTTTGAAACAATTCCTGTAATTCTGCTGACCGTTTCCCGCATAAGATGCGAAGGGACAACAATTATTAGTAAGTCTTTATCTGAGGCAACAGAGGACAGATCATTTGATGGAAATATATTTGAGGAAAGAGTAAAACCCGGAAGAAAAATTTTGTTTTCTCTATATTTTTCAATCTGGTCTTTAACTTCTTTTTCAAATACCCATAAATCAACTTTAAAACCTTTTAAGCCAAGATGATTTGCTATAGCTGTTCCCCAGCTTCCAGCCCCAACGACACCTATTTTGATGGAATCTATATCTATATCCATGTTATTTTTCATAATGATATTACCTAAGATGAGCAATTAGCTCTTAGCGATTAGCTTTTATTATTTCAGATGGTTACTATCAATTCGATTTTCATCCATTAGGTAAAATGTTGGCCTTTAGCAATATATTGAAATTATTGTGCTAACTGCTAAAAGCTAACTGCTAAAAGCTAACTGCTAAAAGCTAACTGCTAAAAGCTAACTGCTAAAAGCTAACTGCTAAAAGCTCAATTGATGTATTATTATATTTTATTCTTTTTTTTCAATTAGTCCGAGGGCACCCACAACTTTCTCACCTTTATCCATATTGATGAGTTTTACACCCTGAGTATTGCGGCTGATAACTGATATGCCCTTAATATGCATGCGTATGATCTTGCCTGTATTCGTCATCAGCATAAGATCATCCACTTCCTCTACGAGCATTATTGAAACAACCTGCCCGTTACGCTCGCTGGTTTTTATTGTAATTACTCCCTTGCCGCCGCGTTTTTGAACAGGATACTCGTCAATAGATGTTCTTTTTCCATATCCGTTTTCAGTTACGGAAAACAAGGTTTGACCATGGCTTAAAACTTCCATGCCGACGATATGATCCCCGGCAGCAAGGCTTATTCCGCGAACACCTCTTGCAACACGTCCTATCGGGCGTGCATCTGACTCATGAAAGCGAATCGACTTGCCATTTGCAGAACACAAAAAGATATTCATTGTACCATCGGTTATCCTTGCCCCAATCAATTCGTCATCAGGGGCCAGATTAAGTGCAATTATACCCCCCGTTCTAGGGTGGCTGTAAGCCATAATATCTGTTTTTTTAACCAGCCCGTTTTTCGTTGCCATAAAAACATGGGAGCCGGGTTCAAATGATTTTACAGCAAGGACAGTGGCGAGCTTTTCGTCCTTTTCAAAGCTAAGAAGATTGACAATTGCCTTACCGCGACTAACACGGCCATGCTGAGGAATTTCATAAACTTTACACCAGTAAACTTTCCCCATATTCGTGAAAAACAGGAAGGTATGGTGTGTTGAAGCAACAAAGAGATGTTTTACAAAATCTTCTTCTTTTATCGACATGGCGGTTTTCCCTTTGCCGCCACGGTGCTGGCTCTGATAAACTGTAATCGGGGTCCTTTTTATATAACCGCTTTTTGAAATGGTGACCACCATGTCTTCCTCAACTATCATGTCCTCTATAGTAATTTCTTTGGTGGATGCGACTATTTCCGTGCGGCGCTGATCTCCGAAATCATTTTGTATTTGTGTCAGCTCGTCTTTTATAATACTTTCAACAATTCGTTCACTGGATAGTATTTCTTTAAATCTAAAGATGTCTTTAAGAATGTTTTTATATTCTTCTAATATCTTTTCCTGTTCAAGTCCGGTAAGCTTCTGCAGGCGCATATCAAGTATCGCCTGTGCCTGAATTTCGGTTAATTCAAATTTTTTAACAAGGCGTATCTTTGCTTCTCCGGGCGATTTTGATTCCTTTATCAGGGAGATGACATCATCAAGATTTTCAAGCGCAATTTTCAAACCTTCAAGAATATGGGCGCGTTCTTCAGCCTTTTTTAACTCAAACCTTGTACGCCGAATAATTATTTCTTTGCGGTGGAGAATGAAATGCTCAAGAATTTCTTTAAAAGTAAGAAGCTCGGGACGGTTGTTTACAATAGCAAGAAAGATAATTCCAAAACTGCTCTCAAGCCTTGTATGTTTATAAAGCTGATTGATAACTACCTCTGCAATAGAGTCTTTTTTAAGACGAAAAACTATCCTCATCCCTTGTCTGTCAGATTCATCTCTTACAAATTTTATGCCTTCAATCTGCTTGTTTTTTATCAAATCTGCTGTATTTGCTATGAGTTTGGCTTTGTTAACCTGATAGGGGAGTTCTGTAACTATGATAGTTTCTGTCTGCGCACTTTTATTCTTTTCAACCGAAACCCTGGCTCGCATCTTAAATATGCCTTTACCGGTATTGTATGCGTCATATATTCCATTGGTTCCGTAAATAATACCGGCAGTAGGAAGGTCAGGGCCTGGTACAAATTCCATTATTTCCTGTATTGTAATGTCAGGATTGTCGATAATAGCTTTTATTGCGTTAGTGACTTCAGTAAGATTATGAGGCGGGATGTTGGTCGTCATACCGACAGCTATGCCTGATGAC
>JAFDFV010000174.1 GCA_019309665.1 Deltaproteobacteria bacterium
AAAAACCGCAGACATACCCGTGGATATGTCGAGAATTTTTGCGAAGCCTTTATGCGCAAGAGAACGGTGCAGATCAAGAAAAAAACCGCTCAATTTAGGCTATAGGTAGCGCATGCATTTTCTGACTCCCATGCTGTAACACTTGCAACTTTAAGATCATGGCCGATAATTTTTTTCTTAAGTTCATTTGCTATATAACAGGCAATATTTTCTGAAGATGGGTTGTGGTTGTGAAAGAAATCAAGTTCGTTAAGAAATGTATGGTCAAGTTTTTCTATAATTTCAGAGAGATAACCCTTAAGTTCCCCGAAATCAATTAATACGCCGGCATTATTCAAGGTTTCTCCTGCAACACTGACCTCAATCTTCCAGTTGTGTCCATGCAAGTTCTCACATTTTTTTGCTACCATCTTAAGTCGGTGGGCAGCGGCAAAATGTGTAATAATTTTTAATTCAAACATATTCATTTTTTTAATAGTTCACCACGGATTTTCACGGAATTACACCGAATTATCGTAACTATTTCAGTGAAACTCTGTGTCGTACCGTGGTAAACTTTTACCTTTTTTATTTCGCTGTTTTTGCGCTGCTGCCTTTAAGAATATTTTTTAATCTGGTGGTAACTTTGCCTGATTCAAGTTTTTCAAATTCCCTGAGCAGCTTTTCCTGTTTTTTGTTCAGATTCGTGGGGGTTTTAATGACTGCCTGAATGATCTGGTCGCCGCGTCTGCCGGTTCTGAGAGAAGGGATGCCCTCGCCTCGGAAGCGGAATAACTTACCGGACTGCGTACCTTTTGGTATTTCGAGTTTTTTTTCGCTATTTAAGGTGGGTACCATTATTTTGTCGCCAAGAGAAGCCTGCACGAAAGAAAGTTCTACCTGGCATATTATATCTGTATCATCGCGTTGAAAAAATTTATGAGGTTGTACATTTATAAAAACGTAAAGATCTCCATGAGGGCCGCCGTATATTCCTGCTTCTCCTTCTCCTGTAAGTCGAAGCCTGGAACCTGAATCAACTCCTCCAGGAATCTTTACTGAAACCTTTTTTTTGTCCTTGATCCTTCCTGTTCCACTGCAATGTAAGCAAGGGTGAGTTAATGCTTGCCCCCTGCCATGACATTGAGGACAGGTAGTTCTAACTGTAAAGAAACCCTGTGAGCGGGAAATTTGGCCAGTGCCCTGACAATAGGAGCAACTTTCCATCTGTGTCCCTGGCTCACAAGTACTGCCGTTACAGACAGGGCATAGTTCCATTTTTTCGATAGTTATATTTTTTTCCGTTCCAAAAGCTGCTTCCATGAAGCTGAGCGTTAAATCGTAACGAAGATCCGTCCCTCTTTTTGCATTGCTTCTTGAACTCCTTCCGGTACCAAAGCCGAAGACATCCTCAAAAATGTCTCCAAAACTTGAAAAAATGTCTTCAAAACCGCCGAATCCTGAAAAACCCGTTCCTTCAAGTCCCTGGTGGCCATACTGGTTATATAGCTGGCGCTTATTTGTATCATGCAGAACTTCATAGGCTTCAGCAGCTTCCTTGAATTCTTCTTCAGCCTCTTTGTTGTTGGGATTTCTGTCCGGATGGTATTTTAGGGCGAGTTTTCGATAGCTTGCTTTGATCTCATCTGCTGTAGCATTGCGGTTTATGCCCAGAATTTCATAATAATCACGTTTTGTAATCATTTATATCCTGATAGTTTTATGTTTACGTATGTTGTTATGAGGTTTAAAAATTTAGGTTTTTATCCTGACTATAATGATGTATATATTTAAATCGTTAAGACAGTGCGATTGTTTGTTATTTAAATAGCAATTTTAATCAAATAATGTAATGCAAAAAGCGGGGTTGTCAATGAAGGATATGGAGTTGCCTTTTATACGGGAGATGTTTGAGTCAATAGCGCCCAGGTATGATTTGTTAAATCGTCTCTTAAGTTTAAGCCAGGATATTTACTGGAGAAGGACTATGGTATCAGGGATTGAGGCGCCTGATAATGGAGTGCTGCTTGATGTGGCTTGCGGGACAGGAGACGTCGCAATTGAAATTTTGCGGCAGAAAGGAACAGGGGTTTCAATTTTTGGCGTTGATTTTTCTCCTAATATGCTTATGTCTGCAAAAAATAAAATAAAATCAATACCAGACAGCTCCAACATTTATCTATTAGCAGGGAATGCCTTTAATCTTCCATTCAGAGAAGAAACATTTGATGCTATAACCATTGCATTCGGGATTCGTAACATTTGTGACAAACCATCAGTACTGAAGCTATTTTATGACAGTTTGAAATCAGGCGGGATGTTGCTTGTGCTTGAGTTAGCCACACCCCCAAAGGGGTTTTTATTGTCGTTGTATCTTTTTTATTTCAAGATAATTCTTCCTTTAATAGGCTGGTTTTTATCAAAGAACCTGAAGGCCTACCAGTATCTTCCTTCTTCTGTCGCTAAATTTCCAGACCCAAAAAGTTTTGCTGCAATTATGCGTTCAGCAGGATTCATAAATATTAGATGGAAAAGTTTAACAATGGGAATCGCCAACCTGCATGTGGGTTGTAAAGGATAAACCAGAGCTGACTTGCGTCAGCCATAGCATCCCAGCAGTTATGACATGCAGAAACAACAAACTTTGCGCCGGTAGCAAGAATCTGATCGCGTTTGACCTTATAATGCAAAGATGGTACCTGTGTATTGTCAGACTCAATTCCTGCTCAGTAATGGCCTTCAATGATTGGTGCACGGTGAGCATGACTGCTGTTCGAAAGATCACGCGATATCGTTTTGGATTTAATAACACAGTTGCATGCCGTCTTTATTTCGGCAACTGAACCCATTCTGCCCGGTCGCAAATTCAAGCGCAATCATAAGATGCACACTCGGGCTCTATATGAACAATAAACCATGTCGTTAAGTTTATGACATTGGTCCATAACTGGAAAGTATCTGACTACTAAAGGGTGATTACTTCAAGATGAAATTAAAGCTCCAGGCCGGGGATAACAAGTGAAGACAAAGTTGTATGTTTCGTTGCGTTTCTGTTTTGCGGGAATTATTTTTCGGAGAGAGGTTTTGTACTATTTATTTTAAGCTGACGTTCAACCATATCGGCAAGTGTTAAGGAATCCAGCATATTGTTTATTGTATCTTGTATCTCTTTCCATATCTCATAGGTAGCACATTTCTTGGTTCGATCACATGTCTCAGGATTATCAACACAATCTACAGGGAACATAGATCCCTCTAAAGCATCGATAATATCACGCAGGTTAATCCGGTGAACATCTTTACTGAGGGTATATCCTCCTCCAGCTCCACGAACACTCCTGATGAGGCCGGCAACTTTCAACAGCGGGATTAGCTGTTCCATGTATTTAACAGAAATATCCTGCCGGTCTGCCAAACTCTTCACGGAAACAGGGCCTTTTCCATAGTTTATAGCTATATCCAGCATCGCCCTTGTGCCATAGCGCGATTTAGTTGACAGCCTCATTTAGATTTACCCTCTTGCATCTTTTTTTGAGAAAAGCGATCTTGGGCGGATTAACCGCAGAAATATATTGAACTGCAAAAGCATATAAATTTAAAAATAACAAGCTTTGCGGCCTTTTGTCAAGGTTAACGCCACATGTTGCTAAAATCACTTTTGCCCTGGATGGCACTCACCGCATGTGCGGACCTTTACCTTCCATCCCTTGCAGTTTTCATGAAATACTTTCATTAGCGGTATCGTCTTGCCGTCAGCCTCAAATACAACGGTTACTCTTCTTTTGGTTTTAAATGGTCCGGCACAATCACCATTTCGAGAAGAATAGGTTTCAGGAAACTCCACTTGATTCCAATCTTGTAAACTTCTTCCAGGTCCCTGATTGCATCCCAGCAATTATGGCATGCAGAAACAACAAATTTTGCTCCGGTGGCCAGAATCTGATCGCGCTTGACTTTCATGCCTATATTTCTTTGTTCTCTATAGCGTCCAATGCCGTTTATTCCGCCGCCGCCGCCGCAACAAAAATTGTGTTCACGGTTAGGGCTCATTGGACGAAAATCTTCCGCTATGTATGACATGATTTTACTTGTAACATCAGTCAGGCCATGATTTCTAACATAGTTGCACGGATCCTGAAGTGTGACAGGCTCTTTGATTTTTTTGGCTGGATCCAGCTTAAGCTTTCCTGTTTCCAGCGCCTCTAATACCCACTCAACGTAATGAAATCCAGGTGCAGGTGGCTCGCCGTTTTTTCGTCCAGCCCAGTAAGGCCCTTCAGTAATGGTTGCACGGTGCTGATGGCCGCATTCTGTGCCGACATATCTCTTTACTTTTAGCCGTTCCATTGCCGCATAGACACTTTCTACCTGCTGTTTGCAACATGCCCAATCACCGGCAAACATAGCCAAACTTGTTCCTTCCCAGCCTTTGCTGCCGGGGATTGTCCAGCTCTCACCGGCTAAATGGAACAAAGTTGCAGCCTCTGCAAGATCCTGTGGATAATGTTTTGGTTCACGGGCATTTACTACGTACATAATATCCGCCCCTACTTTATCAACAGGAATTTCAAGGCCGGGATAATATTCCTCATTTTCCTCTGCCATCCACTCACATGTGTCAACGTAGTCTTCTACACTAACATCCATCTGTGCGTTATATAGCCAATGCATACATGATCCGATTTTCATTTCATGAGGCACAAAACCCTGCGAAAAACATAGACCTCTCAAGTAGCTGAACATTACCCCCATATCAATACCATGAGGACAATACATTCCGCAGCGATT
>JAFDFV010000175.1 GCA_019309665.1 Deltaproteobacteria bacterium
TGTTTTTCCTACAAACTTGCCTTTGCCTATAAATTTTCCTTCTTCCAGTGCCCAATGTGTTGGCTTAGCAGTGATGGAGCCGCTTGGGCTACATCGTATACTGAAACCAATGGTCGTTGCTTGGAATTGTCTTATTATTAGAGCGTAACGCTTGTGGCGATTTCTCTCCGATCCTGCTTGCACGGCTTTTACATGTAAGTGGCGAACTCAGGTTCGAGCAAAGTCCTTAGAATGTCACATCTGGCGACGATACCACATAGCCTTCCATTGTCTGTAATGGGTATACGAATGACGTCCTTTTCGTTCATAATTTTCGTGAGTTCGACAATGGGGATATCTTTGTCAGCAGTTATGGGGTCTTTGGCCATAATTTCATCAGCCGTGGTTTTTATCAAATCCTTGCCGTCCATGACCGCCTGTAGGAGGTCGATTTCTGTAATAACACCTATAACTCTACCTTCCTCGTCTGTCACAGGCATACCACTGTAAAGTCCCGAGAGAACCTGTAGAGTTACATCCCTGGCGGATGCGTGTGGTTTTGCGGAAACGACTGGTCTTACCATTACATCTGATGCCTTTAAGTCTTTCATGTGCAATTCTCCTTTTTTTGTGATAACATATAGTGATTAGCGTTATTAATCCAATGGTTGTAAGATTGGTTTACTTCCGAATTACCCCCTTTTTGTCCGCAAAATCATGTTATCAAGCCCAACGTCTCCGCATCACCTACAAGCAGGGAAAGGGGCATTTGCAAATGCTACGTTTTCGTCAAATTTGGCAAATGTTACAGCCGCCCGACCCTGCTTGTTAGAGTGTGTGCGGTTGTTATGAGGTGGTCCAGCCGAGATCACCATGCAACAGTGATCAAACCATCGACTTCTCGAAAATGGTTATCTCGTGAAACCAAAGTCAAAGCCCACTGTTTAGCGACAGCAGTAATCCAGATATCGTTTTCCGGAATAGGACGTCCCTTCAGACGCAACGCATTCTTTGCTCTTCCGTAATGTAAGGAAGTGTCTGTGTCGCAAGTAAGAACTGAACAGCTTTCAGCAAACTCATCTATTCTTGCCATATTAGCATTCGCATGAATCGACTTGTAGGCACCGTAATAGAGCTCTCCCAATACAATGCTTGGTACAAAGACCTCGTTGGCTTTGGTCAGTGCTTGGCAGACAGCAGGATCATTCGCAAAGATTGCAATTACTATGTTAGTATCCAGCAAGAATCTACCATTCATCAAAATTCACTTTCTCGCACCCTACTTCGATGGTTTGAGTAATAGTCGCAAGATCTTCAGGCTCGATAGTACCCGCAAAGCGCAACAAAGCTTGACCTTTCACGCCATGAACTTTCGCTTTTGTTAAGGTTCGGGCAAATTCTAATACTTGGAACCGTTGCTCAATAGGCAATTTGCACAGTTCTGCATTAAGTTCGCTGTTTAAATTCGAATTCATTGCAATTCTCCTCCCTTCTTTACTACTTATGGCTACCAACTTAAAGCGGGACACTTTCCGCCATTTTGGCTCTATGGCTGATTGAATTTACAGTTTTCGGTGGATTCGCTTTGCTTAATCCACCCTACGAACTTACGTCGGTAGCCTGAATCGTAAGGTGGATTAAGGAGCGTAAGCGACGATTCCACCAAAGCAGCTGTCCTGCCTTACGTTGGTAGCCGTATTTATACAAGATGAAAAAAATAGAATTAATGTAAATGATATAAATATTATTTTCAACATTGAACATTTCATGCCATTATCTATGACTTCCCATTAGGCGATTTTGTCCCAGATTTGTAATGAATATCATAAGTATTCCTTACCGGACATAGCCAGTCTGTGATTCTTGCAATCGGAGGTGGTAGCCACAACAAAGTCGCCATCTGTGGGGACAATCATCTCGCAAAACTTCAAGGTCATATGTTTGTGATCTTTTCCATTTGAGTTTCCAGAGGTTCTAATTCTTCCTCCCGTCCGAATTTCCGGAACCGCTCTCGAAGCTCTTCAATCTTCTCTTTGAGCCTGGGCAACAATTCTTTCTGTATCTTTTCTCGCACCGATTTGTTAGATCGCTTCATTTCTTCTGCCAGACGCTCCAATTCCTTTTCAAGCTTTTTGAAATCCTCGGTCTCGGGGATGCTCCCGAGGTCTTCGAAAAATCGCTCGAACTGTTCTTTAAGATTCCCAAGCCCTTTCTCAAAGTTCTCCCTCATATCACTGAAGACCGCTGAAGATTTAGTGGAACCTTGAACGGTCGCACCATCTTGCAGTGGTGATCCCCCTTTTTGGATTTGGATCACTTCAACGGCTTTTTTTTCCTCATTTTTGGGGTCCGTTATGATGAAGAACTTGGAGTGTTCATTAGCAGCGTTGGCAAACTGCCGTTCGATCGCCAAGTCCACCACGTAATAACCGTCTTCTGAATAGAACACGCCCGTGACTTCGCCTATGTGGTTTTCTTCAAAAATTACCCGGTCACCCTCTTTCAAATCTTGAAGCTGATCATAACGAATTTTGATACAGAGGTCACCCTCTTTGCACCCCAAAAAAATCAAAGCTAACATCAATGGAATCAAAACTCTTCTAACCATACTTTACCTATATATTGTGGTTGGAATCCCCATGCCTCAACCAACATATAACTTGCCAGCAGAGTGACTCAAGAATTCAATAGTTTTAATGCAGATAGGGTTTGTATATCACAAATTCTAAAGTGTTTCAATTTTGTTAAGTGTATAGCAGATAGCACAGGTCACGGATTGAAGATTTTTAGCAGTTAGCCTTTAGCTAAAAGCTAACCGCTAATGGCTTAATTAAACAGATAACACATTCAGCTAAGAGCTAATGGCTAATGGCTTTTTCACAAATCTTCACATCGGTAAATAAGCTGAAACTATTGCAAGCATTAAAAAAAATACTTTTCGGACTGGCACTAATTTATTAGAAGGTTAATATGTCACAAACCGTCTCAAAGGTTTATAGCTATCTTATTGCTTAATATTAATTTTAACGATATGTTTAATTTTGGTTACACTCAAATAAAATAAAGGTGATATTAAGGCCAAACAAATACTAAAAATCGGAAACATATCCAAAGAGGATTATGAAAGCAGAAATTTTTGCAACAGGTGATGAAATACTTACAGGAGCTGTAATTGACAGCAATTCCGCCTATATTGCTCAAAAGCTGGAAGAAGCAGGTATAGAGGTAGTACGGCATGGCTGCGTGGGTGATGATGTTGAAGCTATTGCAGCTATTCTTAAAGAGATAAGCACACGTGCTGATATGGTTGTGGTTACCGGCGGGCTTGGTCCTACATTAGATGATATTACAGCAGAGGCAGCCGCAAGGGCGGCAGGTGTTGAGCTTGTGTTCGACAGAGAGGCTATGTATTGTATTGAAAATTTTCTTAAAACACAAGGCCGCGACGTTATTGCTTTAAACAAGAAACAGGCCATGCTGCCGGATGGTTCTGAGTGTCTTGTTAATTCTGTTGGAACAGCCCCTGGCTTTGTGCTAAAAACAGGCGGGTGCGTTTTTTTCTTTCTTCCCGGTGTTCCCTCTGAAATGCGCAGGATGCTTTCAGGCGGGGTACTGCCCTGGATAGATAAGTTGCAGAAGGGAGAAAGAAGTTTTAGCCTTGTAAAGACCATATCAACATTTGGTTTGACCGAGGCTTCTGTAAACGAACGGCTGGCCGGTTTTACAGAGAAGTTTTCGGGGATCAAGCTGGGGCTGCGTGCCAGATTTCCGATAATTTATGTCAAACTTTATGTTCGAGGCAAGGATAAAGAGAGAGCAGATATTCTTCTGGAAAAGGCTTTGGAATTTGTATTGAATAAAATCGGCGAATTTGCATTTTCTACCGACGGTGAATCTATGGAAACTATAGTGGGCAGCCTTCTTCGCAGGAAAAAGGCTACAATAGCGATTGCTGAAAGTTGTACAGGCGGTCTGATATCTAACCTGCTTACTAATGTGCCAGGCAGCTCTGATTATTTTCTCTTTTCCGGTGTGACATATTCAAATAAAACAAAGATCAAGGTGCTTGGCGTGTCAGAGGCCACCTTGAAGAAATACGGAGCTGTGCATGAAGAGACTGCAAAAGAAATGGCAGATGGTGTGCGGCGTATTTCCGGCGCAACTTATGGTATATCAACAAGCGGTATTGCCGGGCCCGGCGGAGGAACCAATGAAAAGCCGGTTGGAACGGTCTGCATAGGAATTGCCACAGCAGATTCAGTTGAGGCATATCGTTTAAATTTTCAATTCAATGAAAGATTAAGAAATAAAATGATTTTTGCGATAACAGCTTTTGATCTTTTGCGACGAAAGCTTTTATAGACTTTCAGATAAATAATTTCACTGCGTTATCAGTCGTCGACGTATAACTAATACGCCTTCCTCCTTCTGGCCTTGTGAAATTAATTATCTGAAAATCTATAGGTTGAAAAAACATAAAGGTAAAACCAGTGAAGCACATTGAACCTTCAAGGGAGTTAAAACAGAATCATGCCGAGCTCCAACAAAGAGTGGAAGAACGAACCGCAGAATTAGTTAAGGCAAACGACCAGCTTAGTCGTGAAATAGAAGAGCGAAAGCGGATAGAAGGGGCGTTGCGCGAAAGCGAAGAAAAATACCGTTCTATAATGGAAGCTATGAATGATCCTGTTTATATTTGTTCAAATGATTATCGTGTAACTTATATGAATCCAGCCATGATAAACAGGATCGGAACTTATGATATCGAAGGAATTCCCTGCTATAAAATGCACGGACTTGACGAAAAGTGTCGGTGGTGTGTTCACGATAAAATACAGAAAGGCGAGCATTCTGTAACTGAGTTGATTAGTCCTAAGGATGGCTGCGTTTACCATGTTTCACACTCACCTCTCTTTCATGCGAATAAGTCTATTTCAAAAATGACTATTTTCAGGAACATTACCGAGTACAAGCATGCAGAACAGGCGCTCAGGGAAAGTGAAGAGCGGTACCGAACACTTACCGAGTATATTGCCGATGGGGTTACGCTTGTTCAGAATGGAAAATTCTTATTTGTAAATAATTCTTTTGTTTCAATGTTTGGTCACACGAATGCGAACCAGATTCTTGGCAAAAAAGCTGTTGATCTGATTTCATCCGGTTTTGATCAGGGTATCAAGGAAATTTATGGTAAGCTTGAGTTGGGCCTGTCAGGTGAAAAAGTTTTCAGGGCGCCTTGCATTACACGTGAAGGACGTGAGTTTTGGGTAGAGGGACATCATAATATAATTAAATGGAAAGGCATGTCCGCTATCCTCACGACTATCAGGGATATTACTGAAAGAAGGCTCCGGGAAATTGCAATACAGGAAGAAACAGAGCGCCTTAGAAATGAAAACATAAGACTTAGA
>JAFDFV010000176.1 GCA_019309665.1 Deltaproteobacteria bacterium
CCAACTATGCATCACAGCTTCAGGCCACCTTTGCCCGATCTCAAACCACAAAAATATCAAAATAGCCTGCTATTCCATCAACTTTTGTGATTTGAGATCGAACAAATTTGACCCTAATCTATGCGCCTACTTGGTGAAGTTATTTCGTCTCCGTTCCTAAGCAATGCTCGTATACTCGGCGCTTACGTGCTGAAAGACGTGTGTTTACCCGGGAGATATTCCATGTGCCACGGGATGCAGCATACTGCAGAAAGTGGCTGAGGGGCAGGAATGTTCAGGTTATGATTTTCATTAAATGAGAAACGCATAAAATCATGGGCGTCCCGCTGTACTTTGAGAATGTAAATACGATTGTGAGTCTAAATAGCCTCTTACATTTTCAATTATATTTTCCAAATATGATGAAGTCTCGTTGAAGGCATTGGTTAAATCGCCAATTGCAATATCACGACCACATTCAGAAAAGGAAATAATACCGTGTGATAGGTCGTTCCGTTTATTTTTAATTTCTAGTAATTTTTCACCATTCTTGCACTCAAGATATGGTGTTGAATCTGGAAAACAATAATTATTAGCAATCTCTCTTATCTTCCTAGCATCTAAATTGCCATTTGATATATTATCAGGGTCAAAGGATATTGAAATAATATCAGTGGTAATACTCCTAATTTGATTCGTTATATTTGTAGGGCTTTTTACTCTTAGGCCTTTGAATATTGTTTTTTTAATGTTAGATTTTAACAAATCAAAAGTTATTCTGTTGTCCTTTAAATGGTCATAAATTTCTTGAATTGTGTTTCTTATAGTGGACTCTACTAAATTATATAAAAGTAAGTATGTGTTAGCTAAAAATATACGTCTAAGTTCAGATTTATCTATACCATTGTCATTAATTGTTTTATAAATAATATCATTGTGTTCGGATATTGTAATAAAATCTATGTAAATTTTGATTTCATTTTTTCTATCTTTAAATTCATTGAAAACGGAATCCAATTTAGTCTCCCCCTAATAATTTGTCTCTGACATATTCTACACGAGCTTTGACTTTGGGTCTTGAATTGCTTGCATCAGATCTGGTATGTCTGGCAAAATCATCTGAGTCTAACCATTCTAAGTTATTTGGAATTGTTAGGTCATTGTTCGTTTGTAAGGCCAAATTAATTCCGACGGAAAGAGTTTCAAATCGAACTCTAGGAGTAGTTTTTGCATTGGGTGTTCTTGTAAAACCATGGCTAAGCAGCCGTTCCGCATAATTTAACATTTTTTCAAATTTTTCTTTCTCCGCAGTATAAGTTTCTTGTACATTCATTTTAGTCATATACTCACTTAAAAAATCCGCTACAGAATGGTTGAAATTTAAATAATTTTCAGAATAAGCAAAGAAGCGCAGGACTAATTCAGTCTCTTCTTCTCGTATTTTCTTCTTTATACTAATTGGGCATAATTTCTTAAATAATTGATTCTGAGAACATTCATTTAAAAAACTATAAAACTTTCCTGTCATAATACCTTTTCTTTTTTCCATTTCACTCAATTCATCACTACCAGTATTAATTCTTTCAAAAATGTCTCTTCTAATATTCTCATCCGCTTTGTCGGTTAACTCTATCATTCTAATCGTTTTTCGGTTGAATCTTCTCCGCTCTTTTACAGGTAAGTCGCTATATTTAAAACCATTGAGTTTTGATAATTTTATTAAATCGCAAAGTATTAATTCATCAATACAAAAAGATACCAATGTTCGAATCCTTTGGGAACCATCTACTATCTCCATACGCCCTTCATTGTCTGCTACAAAAACATATGGAACAGGCAAACCTAATAAAACAGATTCAATAAATTTTGATCGTCTTTTTAGATTCCATACAAAGTCACGTTGATAATCTGGAATGAACAATTCATTTTCTTCATCATCAATATTGTCATTATATTTTTGTACTAAAACTTCTACAGGGTACTCCTTGGTATCATAGTCTACAATTTTTTTTTCGATCTCTAATTGCTCCATTGCCTGCTTGATTCTTTCATCATCAAACATAATCCACTTCCTTTATAAATATTTAAGAACTATTGAAGTAACTGTTTCAGCAATTGGGGGTGGAACAGCGTTGCCTATCATTTTGTGCAAATATGTTCTTTTTTTTGCACAAGTAAATATGAAGTCATCGGAAAAGCCTTGAATTCTCGCCGCTTCATGAGGTGTAATTACTCTTTTTCTTAATGGATGAACAAATCTGCCCTGTCCCATCGAGCCAAAACCACTTGTTATTGTTTGAGCTGGTTCGGTCCATTTCATTCGTCCATACATAGATACGTATGAATGCTTGTTATTCATATGACAGTTTGGCCTATATTTATTTGGCAAATTATATAGCTCATTATCGAATAAAAAATTTACTCGTTTTTTATTGTCTTTATTCATTAATGAGGGCGTATAAAAAATTCCTTGCTTTGTTTGGCATTCATCTACAATGTCATTTATAATATCTTTCAAAACAATTGAATTTTTCTTCCTCATTGAAAGTTCTTTCTCAATTGAATGAGGCATATTAAACTTAACAGCTAACAATAAGTGCCGTTTTCTTTTTTGTGCAATACCATATTCATTAGCCTTAATCTCAACGGTCTCAACCCTATACTCCAATTTTTTTAAGAAATTTATACTTTCTTGTACAACTTGGGATTTATCATGAATGACAGAAGCCACATTTTCTATTATGATTATTTTGGGTTTAATCACTTCGATAGCTCGAATAACTTTTAAATAAAGTTGATTTCTAGGATCATCTCTGCGCGTTTTATTATTTAAATCTGAATGACCTTGACACGGAGGACCTGCAACCAAAATATCTATCTTGTTTAATTCTTTTTTTATTTTTTTTTCGTTTGCGGTGTAAGGTGCATTTGGTTTTTCAGGAAACAAGTTAATAATATCTAAATTTAATAATTTCCTAGTATATCTTTTAAAATTTGCGTTGTAGACATTTAAAGCTTCAGAATCAAAATCTAATGCTAAGGAGATCTCCGGTTTAAATTCATTTTTTAAAGCCGCATTAATTACACCCGCAGAAAATCCACCACATCCACAGAATAAGTCTATTATCTTTAATTTTTTTAAATTCATAAGTTCATTAATCCAAAATACTTAATTTTCAGCCAAAATTGTCAAAAGTAAGGATTGTTAACATATTCTTTTTACACACTTTTTATAGTTTTTCAAGGTAAAAATATTCATTTTGGAGTTTAGATTTAAAATTTTTTTTCATAAAAAAGGGGTCAAGTCTGCCTTTGACCCTTATTAATACTGTCTTGTATTTTCCCTATCTGTCTTTTAATTTTTCTGTCATATTTTTTAAGCATCGAAACTCTTCGCAATATGCTGCTTACAGTGCTGTATGCTTTGATATTAAACAGCTCACCTATGTTGTTAAGGTTTTCGCCCCGTATTTGACGGCCCAAATCAGTGGGACGCCCATGATTTCATGCGTTTCATATCCTGTTAATGTACGCTATCTAATTATTTATACTAAGAAAAACAGAGTAAACCAAAATATCGAAATGTTGCTGATACCCCCGTTCTTATGCCGGCTATTCAGCCTACTTTTTTCACCCGCTTAGAATCTGAATTCGGACTGTTCCTGCGGGCTCTGCGAGAAGAGTATTGAACTGCTCGGCCTTCCTATTTGTTTTCCAGCCAGTTTTCTATCTGCAACCCACCCACTCGCTCAAAATGATCTGTGTTATTTGTTACCAGAATACAGTTGTCAGCAATCGCAATAGAAGCAATCAAAATATCCAAATCTTCAATGATTTTGCCTTTGGATTTCAAAACATATCCTCCGTTCTTGTGGTAGATTTTCTGCTCGAATAGATATCTTTTATCTGCTCTTCAATGGTTCTGTCATCCTCCCATGTTCCACATACAGATAGAAACTCATCAGTTGCGCGTCTTTCATCCAGACCAGGTGCAATAATTTCCTGTTTAAAAAAACGTACAACTTTAGCCAATTTCTCCTGAACAGGTTGAGACATGCCTTGTACCTCTTTTAAAATTGTTTCTTCATGTATTGTCTTTGTCTGCATGATAAACCTCCTGCCAATTTTTTATCCTGAATTATTTTTTCCTCACAATGTGAATCCAGTGGGACGCCTAAGATCTGGATTCGGACTCCTTTAATCATAGCTATTCAGCCACAGATTCACACAGATGAACACAGATAGGTTTAACTACAGGTAAGTTCACGGCTCAAAGTTCAAGGTTAAACTGATTTAGCGGGGCATAACATATGACCACCTGTGAAAACTTCGATTCTGAGTCCTATGCAGAATTTATTAGATTCTATGATACATCTCCTCCTGCCAGTGTGAGGCACGAGCGGGCAGGAAGCAGGATTGTACTGAACTAAAAAGCAAAAAAATGAAGAAAATCGCAAAGCAATTAACCTCTGAACAGTAAACCTTGAACTGTTACAGAATTATATCAGTGATGATCAGCGTATATCTGTGGCTGAATAGTTACCTTTAACCTTGATTTGGTTTTTTCTTTGAAATGATAACGTACCTGGAGGAGCATATATCATACCCCCCTAAACTGGTTACACCATAGATGTTATAAACGATTAATTTTAATAGTTCTCTTGAACTTCAAATTTTCCTAAAAAATTTGCTGGTGTGGTCAGTCTCTACCGTTTTGTCATACTGGATATGCTTTCATACCAGCTTTCATTGCGCCTTCAATAGTCCCATCAACCAATTC
>JAFDFV010000541.1 GCA_019309665.1 Deltaproteobacteria bacterium
TTCCAAGACCAATTGTTTCATAATAAGGGTCATTTAAAAGCGGGCTCAATTGTCCTGCAGAGCAATAGTTTGCGTTGCCGGCTTTGGGCTTGAGAGTTCCCATGTATGTATAAATAGTTTTTTTCGTCAGATTTACTGCACAGTTATAATTCTGATACCCATTTCTAGGATTGCAAAGAACGGCATTGGGAATTGTGCGCAGAGTTATATCTTTTTCGATCATCTGGTTAGGATAGCACGATGTTCCATATGATGTCGCCTTTAAATGTACCTTTTTTTTTGCTACCAGCTCCTGTATAACATGCCCCCCGCCATATTTAAATTCACCGGGGTAAACCTTATTTAAAGGATCATCCTCGCACAATTCCGTAGCACCTATAAAGCAATCTACGGCAGCCAGTCCGGCATACGCAGGAACCTTGTTAAGCCATACCTTTGAGGCTCTTATAGCTGGAACAGATTGTCCAAAATTAATAAAAGCTCCTGAAGAGCACATGGGAGAGAAAGTCCCTGTTGTTACAACGTCAACATGCCTTGCGGCTTCAACAGCCCCTTCCTGCTTAACAATATCGATTACTTCTTCCGCTGTAACTACAACGACCTTGCCTGATTTGATCTTTTCGTTGATTTCCTGATAGGTCTTATTTATTTTATATTTTTTCACCATAGGATTCCTTAAATTTTCAGTAATAGTTCAGCCACAAAGGCACTAACACACCAAGATTATTATATAATTATCTTGGTTGACGTTTTTACTATTTACCTGCTCTCAGCCTTATTTATTTTGCTTGAAATATTATTTTTTATCCATGCCTTATCCCACCATTCAATAGGATTTACAAAAGTATTATGAATAAGAATACTGTAATGGAGATGATCACCGCCAGCCAGCCCTGTGATGCCGGTACGGCCTATGATTTCACCTTTAGATACCATCTGGTTTTCTTTTACATTATAACTACTCAAATGAGCATACATGCTCTGCAACCCAAAACCATGATCAATAATTACAGTTTTTCCGTAGATACCTATTGGTCCGGCAAATATAACCTTTCCCCTGTTGGCTGCCGGAATTGGTGAGTGTGCAATTGAAGCGAGATCTATACCAAGATGAATCTGACGGTCAATTATTTTGTTTTTATATTTATAAACGCGATTATCAGCAAAACCCGCTTTGTTTGCCGATTTTGGAAGCCTTAAGAATACTCCGTCCCAGTATAAAACCTTGTCGGTCTTTTCAACTAATTTAATTAGTTTATTGTAGCTGTCCTTTCGTATCTCCCGGTTTACCTTAAGAAATTTATTTTTTATTGTTAATTCGGAGTCTTGTGGGGTATAAATATCAAATTCAGGCATTTTCCAGTTTAGAAATTTGTCGGAAATATTGATCACATCTTTTTTAAAAATTTTTCTTTTTATATTGTAATTGAAACCTGCTTTTGAAGTGTTGCCTGCATGATCAATTGCTTTAACAAAGATCTTTGTTCCAGGCCCTTGCTTATAATTTAGAGCAAAAAAGGCCATTAAAATGTTGGAAAAAATTCTCTTCAACATAAACTCCGCTTTTACTGCATTGTTCTGATAATTTATATATTACAAGACAAGCCCCGCCCTGGTTTATATTGTGAAATCTGCTTATAATATTTATTTCAGGCGGTTTTGTGTCGATAATTATGTTTTTTTCAAGATATGTCCGGTTCCCTTTAAACCACTGCCGCCAGGAAAAATCACACACAACAATTCGCAGAATAGCTTTACCGTCTTTTATTCCCCTTTTATCCGGATCTATTTTAACCTTGAAGGTCTCTTCATATTTACTGCCCCCGACGATAAGACCCTTAGCCGGAAAATCCTTTTCAAGCAAAACAGTTTCCATGCCGTTTTGTAAAAGGCCTATCCATACCCTTCTCAGGCCGCTTTTCATATCCGCAACTGAAATTGAGAATTCTTGAGAGGCTCCTGTTGTCTGTGATAGAAGATCCAGCTCAATGGATGGCTTGCCGCCTTCAAGCCTGGTAATCAAGATCCACGCAACCGGGATGGCAAGAATAATGCATAATAGTATAATAAGCCGATGTTTTGATTTTTTTTCTTTAGTTCTCAATGTGTTATAATGACCTTTCATGCATAATAGTATAATAAGCCGATGTTTTGATTTTTTTTCTTTAGTTCTCAATGTGTTATAATGACCTTTCTTAACTAGTAAAACCCTTCCTTCTTGATTTAGGAAAAAAACAATAACAGTTAAAAAAGCTGTAATCAAGGCAAAGTTTTTCGTTCCTTGACTTTTAAGTATGTGCGCGATAATTTGGTTAATTAATACTTGGTTCCTGATAACTATCAACTAAAATGAGCGATTAGCTTTTAGCTATTAGTCAAACTATATCAGGATGTTATTAAACAATAATATTTCACCCGATGGGTGAAAATCGAATCGGCTTGTAACCACCGAAATAATATGAGCTAACCGCTA
>JAFDFV010000177.1 GCA_019309665.1 Deltaproteobacteria bacterium
GGTGACTCAGGAAGTTCGTAAGGATCATCTACTCCAGTAAATCCCTTTATAAGTCCTGCCCTGGCTTTTGCATACATCCCTTTTCTATCTCTTTTTTCGCATACATCAATTGGAGTGGACACATGAACTTCTATAAAACCTCCGTAAGCTTCTATGATTGATCTTATTTGTGATCTTGTAACCAAATATGGTGCTATGGGTGCACATATAGCAACACCACGGTTTTTAGTGATTTCACTTGCAACAAAGCCGATACGTCGAACATTTATGTCACGGTGTTCCTTAGAAAAGCTCAATTCGCTGGATAAATTACGGCGGACGATGTCGCCATCAAGAAGGGAAACAGGTCTTTCTCCTATTTCCAGAAAACGAGCGTAAAGAATTTTTGCAATTGTAGATTTTCCCGCACCTGAAAGACCTGTCAAAAAGATTGTAAATCCTTGTTTATGAGGAGGAGGATAAGCTTTTTGAAGTTCTTTAACTACCTCTGGGAATGTAGCCCATTCAGGTATCCGCCTTCCTGAACGAATTCTTTCCCGAATATCTGAACCACTTAGAGATATTGTCTGAGTATTAGCAGGAACTTCGTTTTGAAAACGAAATTCATCTTCAAAAGGCAGATAAACCATCTCCTCAAAATGGATAACGCTTATATTAATTTCACTACTATATTTTTCTGACAGGTCCCTGGTAATATTGCTGTCATAAAAGTGTCCCCCCTTGCTATTCAGGCCTGGGCTCCCATGCTCATATCCTATAATAAAATGGGTACATCCATAATTTTTTGATATAATTGCGTCTAAGAGTGCATCTCTTGGCCCGGCCATTCGCATGGCAAGGGGTAGTAAATTTAATAAGTAAGAATCCGGCGGATAGTGATTGGTCACTAAAATCATCAGGTTTTGCTATACCTGTAATAGGAAGAATGAGTAAATTGGCGCCGGCTTGTTGCATTGCTTTAATAGTCATTTCAAACTGCGGCCTGTGAATAGGATTTCTGGTCTGAAATCCAACAATTCTCCTCCAGCCAAGTTTTTTATATATAGCTGTAACTTCTTCCGGAGCCATACGCAACTGTTTAAAATCAAAGTGTATCGGCAGGTTTAATACTTCCAGTTTACCGCCTATGTAATAATCGCCGGATTTATTTAAAAGGTAATTTACTCCGGGGTGTGTTTGATCCAGAGTACCATAAATTTTTAAGCATTCTTTTTCGCGTTCTATTTCCCAGAAATCTTCAATATGCATAATTGCAAGAAGAAAACCCTCAGGATCTCTAAGAGTTACAGACTGGCCTGCCTCAATTGTGCTCGCCTTTGTGTTGGTAATATCAAGACAAACAGGTATAGGCCAAAGCATATCGTTTTGAAGGCGCATTCGGTCTAATACAGATTCATAGTCAGAGCGTACCATAAAACCTTTTAGAGGCGAAAAAACACCGGTTGCAAGGAGTTCAAGATCGCAGAGCTGCCTCTCATTAAGTGTAATATCCGGAAGTTTAAGTGAAATATCCTTAAGCAGCTTACAGCGTTCTGAATCAGCAAGAAGATTTACAAGAGTCCCGCCATGAGGTTCCGAGTATTCTATATTATTCATAATGATAAATCCTCTATAACTACTTCCTAACCAGCCTGAGTAGTTACGAAAATATCTCTTAATTTTCCCTAATGTCAAATACAATATTTCAACCTAAATTGAGCGATTTTTTACTCGACCTGCACCAATCTCTTGCGCATCAAGGACTTGCGAAAAGTCTCAACATATCCATTGGTATGCCTACGCTTTTCGCAAACCTTGCTGCCTTCGCAAAAAATCGCTTAACTTAGGTTAAAAAATAAAAAAAGCGAAATCAAAATAATGCTTCGCTTAAAGAATTGCCATCTTTTTTTATCTTTTTCAAATTTCAGTAAAAATTCTCTCTTATGGCACCGGTGAGTAATATGCCAAACATAACCAGGAAGATGATGTTTATTCACTTGAGAACCCCTTTTTGCCATAAAAAAGGTGGTTCTAAACGCCTAAAAAACCAGACTCAAATCTACACTCAATCCTTTTAAGAGTTCAACTTCTATTTTATCTTCTTCAGAATAGATTTCCGGTTTTCCGTATAAACCGTTTTCCGTTATTTTGTATATCGTTACAATCTTATATATCGGATGCACAATCCAATATTCCTTGACACCATTTTTTTCATACAGTTTCATCTTTTTAATATTATCCATGGAGGCGCTTGAGGGTGAAACGATTTCAATAATCAAATCAGGCGACCCTTTGCACCCTTTTTCATCTAATCTTGAGGAATCGCAAATCACAACTATGTCAGGCTGAACTACATTTTTACTATCTTCATATTCTTCATCTGTTGCCGGTAATATCACATCAAGAGGAGCAGAAAAGACTTCGCAAGGCTTATCAGACAAAAAAATTCCGATCTGCAACAATAATTGTCTTGATATTCTTTGATGGTTCACAGAAGGGGCGGGGGCCATGTTATATGCCATTCCGTTTATCAATTCCCATCTTTCGTTGTCATTCCATGTTAAATAATCTTTATAGGTGAATATCCTATCCGGTTCATTTTGTAATAAAGGCATGATTTTTTCTCCTGTCCAATTTTATCAGCAATTCTAATTACTTGAATTTTCGAGTTTTAGTTGTTGACAAACAGGAAGAGCAGATCACGTCAACGCGGAGAAATTATAAGGCTGCCTGTTGAACAACTACCGATCACAATACTTCGTCTCGGTTCAAAAAAAATGTCTATAATTACCAACCTTCAGGATGGCTTTTGTGCCACTTCCAGGCTGTTTCAATTATTGTGGAAAGATCGGCAAATTGAGGTTTCCAGCCAAGCTCCCTGATAATCTTTTTGCTGGAACCAATCAGCACGGCAGGATCACCCGGACGTCTCTTTGTAACTTTTGAAGTAATTGCTCTGCCCGTTACATTTCGTGCAACCTCAATTACTTCTTTTACTGAAAAACCATCACCATTCCCTAAATTATATTCTCCTTCCTGCATGCCATTCATAAGCCTCTCCAGGGCAAGAAGGTGGGCCTGAGCCAGGTCGGCAATATGAACATAATCTCGAATACAAGTGCCATCTTTTGTTGGATAGTCATCTCCGAAAATATCTATCCTCTCTCTCTTCCCAAGGGCTGTCTGAAGCACCAGAGGAATAAGGTGTGTTTCGGGCCTGTGATCCTCTCCAACTTCACCGTCCGGGTCTGCTCCGGCTGCATTAAAATAACGCAAAGAAACATATTTTAAACCATAGGCATTGCTGAAATCCTTCAGGATCTGTTCCACCATGAGTTTGCTTCTGCCATAAGGGGTTATCGGGTTTTGTGGGTGTTGTTCCGTAATGGGAATCTCTATTGGTTCCCCGTAGGTAGCACATGAGGAAGAAAAGATGAAGTATTTAACATTATTCTCAAGCATAACCTCAAGCAAATTGAGAGTATTTGCCACATTATTCCGGTAATACTTATCAGGTTCTGTTACTGATTCTCCAACATAACAAAATGCAGCAAAATGCATGACAGCCTCAACGCGATACTCTGTAAATATGCTTTTCAGCAGTTTTGAATCTGCCATGGAACCTTTGATAAAAGGCCCCCACCCTACTGCCTGCCGATGACCGTATACAAGATTGTCGAGTACTATGGGATTATAACCCTTTTTTGCCAGATATTTACACATATAAGAGCCGATATAACCAGCTCCTCCAACAACCAGGATATTTTTCATGAATATTACCCTCTCAGAATTCGTATCATTTTAGATTTTTGAAAAGACTTTTACAAAAAAAGCAGGGCATTTGTCCTGCTTTTTTTAATGATCCCAAGTTAAGCTAAAGGCGTGGATGCTCCAGATCCAAGGCGTCAAGGGTTCGCAGTAGATGGGATATCATCTGTTTCCTTCAGCCTTCAGCCTTTAACCTTCAACCTAAACACCTAATTAATTATCTTTCAACTATAATAACAGTATACATATTGGAATTAATATCACCTTCATTTCCGCCCAATTTTACTGTTTTGCCTGCGCGATAAAACCTGGCATATATGCTCATTACTTCATTTCCAATGGTTAAATTACCTTCAGTCTTGTTTTTAAACGGCAGCCAGGATGGCTTAGTCTCTATTCTGTCATCATAGGCGAGACAAACTTTAACATTTTTATTAACAACAAAACTGATAAATGGTTTTATTGTACTGGTTCTGTCATTAATAGATGTTCTGATATAAGTGGCATTTTTTAAGATATTTGGTAAATTGCTGTAAGTGGCATCACTGTCCACATAAGCTTTTGAACCATTATCAAGACCATCAACAAGCACATAACTAGTACCAGAGGCTGCGGTCAAGTCTGAAATTACAGGAGTTGCTTGAGGAGGTGTATAGGTTACTTTCAGTGTTGAGCCGTTTTCATTACCTGCGGCATCTTTTGCCCATATAGTTATTATATTGTTTCCTTCAACAAGTTCAATGTTTGATATTGACCAGGTTTCCGTACCGATAGCTGTCCCGCTTCCGCTGCCGGAGCTGAACCATGCTACACTGGTGACACCAACATTATCCGATGCAGTGCCTGATATATCAAGAGTAGATAGATTGGTCTCATAAGTTGCCCCACTTGTTGGATGCGTTACCGTGATCGCAGGAGCAATTGTATCAGAAATATTTTCGTTAAAAGTAAAGTCATCTATTATCCAGAACTTATTATTTCCGGAAGACACGAATTCAAGCTTATTAATGCCGGCCATGTCAGCCTGGAGCCAATCATATTGGTTAGTAGAAAGATCCATAGAAACCGTTCCAACTAAAACTTCATCTCTGTATCCATTTACAGTAATTGAGGTTGCAGTAAATTCACAGCATTGATTTTCCTGCGCCCATCCGGAAAAGTATGCACCATTAAAAACAAAGTAGTTTCCTGAAATAGAAGTTACAACAAGATTTTCCTTACCCCTGTCATTAAAGGCCGCATATTCTCCTGAAGGGGAACCATAGGTATTTTTGTAATGGTAAGATGAGTAAGCACTATCAGAAACCACACCGAATTCATTTGTACCCCAGTTGAACCCGCAGTATTCCGAAGGTACAGCTTCAAAGTCACTGGTGGTAATATCATCAAAGTAAATAACATCCGCAACTGCAAGACCGGTCATTACTGGGGAAAGCAGGATAAAAAATGAAAGAAATAGCAGCGGTCTCGAAATCTTCCTTGCAAATCGTAGCTTGCTGAAATTATAAATAACGGAATTACGAAAAACAGCTTCTAGTAAATTTTTCATTTTATTGCTCCTAATTCAATTAAACATGCAACGCAATTAAATCATAGAACCCATGATGCTATTTTGGTACCTCTTTTGCATCAAACTCTTCTGTGGGGTCGGGCGGCGTGGTATCAGCCGGAGCCCATGAAACCTCATTTGAATAGCCGCTTTCGCCGGCGGAATTGTAAGCAGTTACAGCAAAGTAGTAAAGTGTGCCTTCTGTTAAAAGCAGAGGATCTGTGCTATAAGAAACAACATTGCCGACATCCACATTTTTGGTATAGCTTCCTGCGCTTGTGCCATAATAAAGTCGGTATCCGGTAACTTCACCGGTACTGGCAGTCCAGGACAATGTTGCACAGAGAGCATTGGAATAAAATCCGATTAGAAATATTAATAATGCAAATATACTAAAAACAGTTGTCTTTCTACCCATAATATCCTCCCTCATTTATAGTTCCTAATTGGACATAAATTGAGCGAAAGCCGAGGATGCCCCGGATCCAAGGCGTCAAGGGTGAAGCCGTAGTAAGGCTACTGCGAACCCTTGAGAACGCAGGAGATGGGGTATCATCGGCTTTTGCTAATTATCATTCAACTATAATAACAGTATACATATTGGAATTAATATCACCTTCATTTCCGCCCAGCTTTACTGTTTTGCCTGCGCGATAAAACCTGGCATATATGCTCATTACTTCATTTCCAATGGTTAAATTACCTTCGGTCTTGTTTTTAAACGGCATCCAGGATGGTATAGGAACTATTCTGTCATCATAAGCAAGACAAACGGTAACATTTTTATTAACAGTAAAACTGATAAATGGTTTTGTTGTACTGGTTCTGTCATTAATAGATGTCTTAATATAGGTGGCATTTTTTAAGATATTTGGTAAATTGCTGTAAGTGGAATCACTGTCCACATAAGCTTTTGAACCATTATCAAGACCATCAACAAGCACATAAGTGGTGTCAGAGGCTGAGGTCAAGTTTGAAATTACAGGAGTTGGTTGAGGAGGTGTATAGGTTACTTTCAGTGTTGCGCCGTTTTCATTACCTGCAGCATCTTTTGCCCATATAGTTATTATATTATTTCCTTCAACAAGTTCAATGTTTGATATTGACCAGGTTTCCGTACCGATAGCTGTCCCGCT
>JAFDFV010000178.1 GCA_019309665.1 Deltaproteobacteria bacterium
GCTGCCTAAAAAAGATTTGACCCAGCTTTCATCGATGAAGTTTTTTCAGTGTGTTTCACATACGGCGGCCATGAATGTATCACAGTGTTTGGGCATTACAGGTTGCGTTCTTGCGACCTCGGCAGCCTGTGCATCAGCGTTGCAGGCAGTCAGCGTGGGCTATGACTTAATAAGGCTTGGGAAGCAGGATGCTATTGTCTGTGGTGGCGCGGAAGAGCTTCATCCTACGGTCACCGGTTCTTTTGATGTTCTTTTTGCAACGTCGTCAAACTATAACGACAAACCACATAGAACGCCCCGGCCTTTTGACAGAGACCGTGATGGACTGGTAAAATGCAAGAATATACGCAGAAATTTTAGGATATCATACATGCGGAAGTGGTGTGCATGTAAGCCAGCCTGACAAAAATTCGATAGCTTTGTGTCTCAGAGAAGCCCTGGCAAGTGCAAAGGTTTCTTCGAGCGAAGTTGATTATATTAATGCCCATGCAACAGCAACCATACAGGGAGACAAAGAAGAAGCCAGTGCAATAAAAAAAGTTTTAGGCGATTTAACACCTGTAAGCAGCCTGAAGGGCTATATAGGACACACCTTGGGTGCATCAGGGGCGCTGGAATTGATTGTATCGCTTGCAATGATGGAGAAAAAAATAATATATCCTACCCTGAACTTAGACAACGTTAGTCCTGACTGCCAGGGTATCAATCATGTAATGGAGCCTGTCTCTAAAGATATTTCAATTATGGTCAAAAACTGTTTTGCATTTGGTGGTATAAATTCCGTACTGGTATGTAAAAAATTATGAAACAAGCAATCACAGAAAATGAAATAATTGCAATGACAAATCAGGTTTTTGAAGAGTCATTTGAGATAGAAACAGAAAAACTTCAGCCAAAAATGAATATATTTGAAGATCTGGGGCTGGACAGCCTGGATATTGTTGATCTAATTGTTGCTCTTCAACAAAAGTTCGGCGTTAAAATTCGTAATGATGAGCGAGTCAGGTATATTAGAACGCTGGAGGATGTTTACAGGTTTATTCTAAGTTTGAAAAATGAAGAACATTAAAAGCTTAAAGCTGATCTCTTTCAATATTTCGTTTTACTTTGTATTTTTTCTGTACTCGGCTATTGCTATCCCTGTACTAACTCTCCTTGTTGCATATTTTTCATTATTTATGTCCCATCGTAATACCATGAAGTGGTTTCGCCGAGCCATAAGCTGGTACGGAATGTTAGTTATAAAAGTATTTCCTTTTCCGTTGATCAGGATCTACTATAAAGATTATGAAAAAAACCCTGGGCCAGGGCCTTATATTTTCGTTTGTAATCATAGATCTGCCACAGATCCTTTTTTAATGGCCTGCCTGCCATATGAATGTATTCAGGTCGTGAATATCTGGCCTTTTCGATTACCTGTTTTGGGTATCTATGCTCGCTGGGCCGGCTACTTAAGTATTAATGAGATGCCTTTTAAACAATTTTCAAAACAAGCGGTTAAGTTACTGAAGCAGGGGGCTTCCATTATTGTATTTCCAGAAGGGACTCGATCAGGAGGCAAGTCAATGGGCCAGTTTCATGGTTCGATTTTTCGCGTTGCCCTTGAAGCTAAATGCCCGATTGTGCCGGTATGTATTAGCGGTAACGAAAACATCCCTCCAAGAGGTTCTTTTTTACTCAGACCGGGAAAAATAAAAATACATAAATTACCGGCAATAAAATGGGAAGAATTTAAAGCTCTTAAACCTTTTAAATTAAAGAACATGGTACGAAATATTATATCCAAAGAGGTGGCCGTAATGGACAGGAAGGAATGATGGAATTAAAACAATACATGGATATAGAGTTTTCCGAACCTCACATCATAAGAAAACTTCAAGAAAAAAGGCTTCGCGATCATCTTGTTTATTGCAGCAAGCATTCACCGTATTATCAGAGGATTCTAAAAGATTCATGTATTGACTTTGAACGCATAACACTTGAACAACTTTGTGAACTCCCACTTACCGACAAATCTGATCTTGAAAAATATAATAACGATTTTTGTGCGGTTTCGCCTGTTAAGATTGTTGATGTTGTTTTATCATCAGGGACAACAGGCTGTCCAACACGCATAATGTATACGGATTATGATTTAAACCGACTTGCCTATAATGAAGAAAAGTCATTTGCCGGATGTGGAATTACCGCAGAAGATATAGTGCTGCTAACCTGCACTATTGACCGATGTTTTGTTGCAGGGCTTGCTTATTTTCTGGGAATACGCAGTCTCGGCGCAACAGCAATAAGAAACGGTCTAAATACTCTTGAGAACCAGAAGGATATTATTTTAAGAATGAAGCCCACTGTAATTGTCGGTGTGCCGACATTCTTAAAAAAATTAGGACTCTACCTGCAAAACAATAAGATAGATCCACACAAAACATCTGTATCCAGGCTGGTATGTATAGGCGAATCCTTGCGAAACCAGCATCTCGAATTATTAAAAACAGGCAAAGAATTAGAAAACATATGGCAGGCAAAGGTATTTTCAACTTATGCATCAACAGAAACAGTCACAACATTCTGTGAATGCACCGCTCAACAAGGAGGACACCTGCATCCGGATTTGGCCGTTGTAGAAATTGTTGATGAAAACGGCAAGGTTCTTTCCTCCGGACATACAGGTGAGGTCGTTGTTACTCCGTTAGCGGTGGAAGGAATGCCTCTATTGCGTTTTAAAACCGGCGACATAAGCTTTTTAATCGACAAACAATGCTCATGCGGACGTTATTCTGCAAGGCTTGGACCTGTTCTGGGAAGAAAAAAACAAATGCTGAAAATTCGCGGTACAACTCTCTATCCACAATCGATTTTTTCAGCCCTGGAAGAAATTAATGGCATCGACGATTATTATATTATAGTATCGAGTGAAACAGATTTGTCCGATAATATAACCATATATGTAACAGTGAATGAGAATTCGTGCAATTGCGAAATAATACAAAATAAACTTCAGGCAAAACTAAGAGTTAAGCCGACCGTTATAATTACCAGTAAAGAAAAATTAGCACAACAGGTATATACTCCCAAGTCGAGAAAACCCGTTCGTTTCATAGACAGGAGGTAACTGCTTAGGTTCAAAGGTTCACGGTTAGAGAACGATGAAGTCAATAAACACAGTAATAACCTCACATAAAATATAAACTTCAGTTCTCACACTTGCCTGCCGCTGGCAGGACTGAATTTCTGGCTTCTTGTCAGCCTCTGGCTAATACGTTTTGATCAACCGTTAACTGTTAACCGTGAACCGACAACCTGAGTAGTTACGACAGGAGATAAATAAAAATGGTCAGTTGCCATAGCAGAATCCCAAATTTTGAATTTCCCCTTGCAGATATTGAAGACGCAGTACAAAACGGTAATCTTCTTTCAATGGAGATTGAATTCAGCCTGCGTTGCAATTTTCGCTGTCCTTACTGTTATGTGCCGCATAATTCATATCCTGAGAATGAGCTTTCAAAAGAAGAAATATGCGATGTCATCCTTCAGGCAAAAGACATGGGAGCAAGAAAAATTATTATTCTTGGAGGTGAACCAACATTATATCCCAATCTTCTTGAAATGATAGAGTTTATCAAGAAACAGAAACTCGAAGTTGAAATATTTACAAATGGGACTAAAATTACCGAAGACTTCGCAAGGCAATTATACGATAACAACGTGCGTGTTGTTTTAAAAATGAATTCATTTAATGAAAATATTCAGGATACACTTGCTGGTAAAAAAGGCGCTTTTACCCTTATTCAACAAGCTCTGCATAATTTAAAAAAGGCAGGATATCCTTCGGAAGAAAAATTCCTCGCTGTCAGTACGATTATTTGCCGGCATAATATTAATGAACTGATTACAATGTGGACATGGCTTAGAGATCAGAAGATAGCCCCATATTTCGAAATTATTACACCTCAAGAAAATGCAAAACATAACGAATGGTTATATGTTAATTCAAAAGAGCTCTATGATATTTTTACCAGGATTTCAGAGATTGATCACAGCAAGTATGGTCAAGACTGGGATCCTCAACCGCCACTAATTGGGAACAGGTGTTTGCGACACCAGTTTTCCTGCCTTGTTACATCAACCGGCAATGTTATGCCTTGTGTCGGAGTTGGCATACCAATAGGCAATATACGCAAGCAACCGCTTAAAAATGTTATAAAAAACAGCGAGGTTCTCTGTGATTTAAAGAATCATCTCAATACAATAAAGGGACCCTGCAGGACCTGTGAAAAAGCTGAGTATTGTTATGGCTGCCGGGGAGCTGCATATCAATTAACCGGCGATTATCTTGCCTCAGATCCTTTGTGCTGGAAAAACATTGACCGGCAGGATGAAATTGTTCATTTGCCTGTCGCAGTTGATGAAATTATCCCCCAAAAATCCCCGATGAAAGTTATTGATACACTAATCAGTGTATCTGAAAGATGTGCAGATGTATCAGTAATGATACAGAAAGACATGCTGTTTGTTGGAGAAGACGGTATTGTTGATGATGCTGTTTATCTTGAAATGATGGCACAATCGATAGCGGCTCTTAACGGCTTTAAGCAGCTAGGCATATCAGAGTCGGCACCGGAAGGATTCCTGTTGGGTGCAAAAAATTTCGAAATTCTAAAACAATCAAGGGTTGGAGACAAATTGACAATATCTGTTTACAAATATGCAAAATACGGCGATTTTGGTGTAATAAAAGGAACGATTTCCAGGGATGACGACGTCCTTGCGCAAGGAGAAATAAAAGTCTGGCATAATTCTGGAGAAAATGCCAGTATCAGGAGTTTATAAATGCAAAAGACCGCTGTATTACTTATTCTTTTTCTAATTATGCCAGCCGTACATTGTTATGCTGAACCATCCGGCATTAAAACACACCATCCGGCATTAAAACACATAAAAACATTGCTCCGGATTTATACGAAGTCCTTCACAGGCTGGAAGATAAAACATCTGAAATACGTACACTGAAAACCGAGTTTGTTCAGGAAAAAGAACTCGCTGTATTTAAAGAAAAAATCATACTAAAAGGAATGATATTTCTTCAAAAACCTGAACTATTTGCCTGGCATATTATAGAGCCTTTAAGCTATTCCATGGTTATAAAAGGCGACATTCTATCTCAATGGGATGAAAACACGAAAAAAACTCAGAAAATATCTCTTTCTAAAAATCCTGCGTTTCAGATCGCAATTTCACAAATGAAAGACTGGTTTTCAGGCAAATACACCTCGATGACAGAAAATTACAACATTATTATACTTAAAAGAAAACCTGTTTCCCTTAAATTTATTCCGAGAAAAAATACAACAGTCAGCAATATCATTGACTGTGTAACAGTCATTTTCAGGGATGATGAACGTTATATTCACCAGATATATATCAAAGAAAAGAACAGTAACAGCACACTCCTTACATTCGTCAACACGCAGTTAAATACTCCTCTTGATGAAGCCGCCTGGGAGGTTCAACCGCGTGTTAGATGATCATTTCTTTCGTTTATACGGCAGTATTCAACGAAACAAATGGCTGGTCGCCGTTCTAACAGCAGTTGTAATTATCGCAGCGATTATCGGACTCAAATCAGTTAGTTTTGATAATAATATCGAACTGATGCTTCCGGGGAATGATGAGGTTTACCGCAGCATCCGTTTTTTGCGCGAATCCAATCTTTCGGATAAAGTCATCCTTTCTCTTGAACTAAAGTCTTCCGAACATACAACAAAAGATCTTATTGCTGCTGTTAACAAGATAGAAAAATCTCTTGGCCCGCCCCTTGTTACCGATGTTATAAGCGGAATTTCTGAAAACAATGTAGTGGAAGAAATGCTCGAACTCCTGAAGTATGCTCCGCAACTTATCGACGAGCCGAATCTATTACTAATTGAAAAACAAATAAATCCTTCAGGAGTAAAAGAAAGTTTACAAAATAATTACAGGCAATTTTTAACCCCGGCAAGCACACTAATAATGCCTTTTATTCGATCTGATCCACTTGGAATATACTCAAATATTTTGCGT
>JAFDFV010000542.1 GCA_019309665.1 Deltaproteobacteria bacterium
CGCTTCACCTCTAAAACCAAGTGTATTTATAGAAAATAAATCTCTGTCCTTATAGATTTTACTTGTTGCATAGCGTTCCAGGGAAAGGAGTGCATCATCACGGTTCATTCCAATGCCATTGTCAGAAACCCGCATCAGAGACAAGCCGCCGTTTGCAATCTCGATTATAACTCTTGTGCTGCCTGCGTCCAGTGAATTTTCTACGAGTTCCTTGACAACAGAACAAGGCCGTTCCACGACTTCGCCGGCAGCTATCTTATTGGAAAGGATTTCAGGAAGTATTTTTATTTGGGACACGTTTAGCCAACATTTCTCATGAGTAAGGTTTATCGTGACTACTCACGTAGTCAGGCAGAAGCTGTTTAGGCTGAAGGGGTCAGAAGAGCACGATTGCCGTACTTTAGCGGAAACATCTGATTATTGCACCAAACATGGCTTCAAACTGCGCTTTTTCCTAACGGTCTTCAGCCTTCAGCCTATCCACCTAAGTAGTTACGATTTATCAAGAACAAAGCGCCGCAAAAATTCCGCTTCCTTTGGAGAAAGGTCAAATTTAATGCAGGCTTCCTCTATAATTTTATTTAGGTCCTTTCCCGGCTCAAACTTCCTATGCCAGATAAATAATTTCACTGTGTTATCAGTCGTCGACGTATAACTAATACGCCTTCCTCCTTCCGGCCTTGTGAAATTAATTATCTGAAAGTCTATAACTTAGGCTTTTTATTGTGAAAATCCGTTGCCTGCTCAAAATTATATGCCACCTTAATCATCTTTTCCTCATTAAAATGTTTTCCCATTATCTGCAGGCCTATTGGAAGGCCTTGTGTTGAAAATCCGCATGGAACCGACATTCCGGGTATGCCTGCAAGATTTGCCGAAAGAGTAAATATGTCGGATAGATACATCTTCAGGGGATCTTCTGTTTTTTCACCTGTTTTAAAGGCCGGCGTCGGTGCTACAGGAGATAACAACACATCACAGGATTTAAATGCTCTTTTAAAATCTTCTATAATCAATGTGCGTACCTGAGAAGCCTTCCTGTAATATGCATCGTAATAACCGGCTGAAAGGCAGTACGTTCCTATGATTATACGACGCTTGACCTCGGAACCGAACCCCATCGATCTTGTGCTTCTGTACATCTCTATAAGATCATTCTTGTCTTTATCCCTTAAACCATACTTTACACCATCATATCTGGCAAGATTTGAACTGGCCTCTGAAGGAGCAATAACATAATAGGCTGCAACCGCATATTCAGTATGTGGAAGAGAGACTTCCACGCATTCAGCGCCAATGTCCTCAATGGTTTTTACTGCATTTTTCACTGCTTCTGAAACTTCGGCATCCAGGCCGGACAAAGCATTATATTCCTTTGGAATGCCGATTTTAAAGCCTTTTAATCCTTTTTCAAGAAATGTTGTATAATCAGGCACATCCATCGGCACTGATGTGGAGTCTCCAGCGTCATAACCGGAAATAGCTTTCAACAATACAGCGCAATCCGCAACATCCTTTGTCAAGGGGCCAATCTGGTCAAGCGAAGAAGCAAAGGCTACAAGGCCAAAACGGGAAACTCTTCCGTATGTCGGTTTCATGCCAACCACTCCGCAGTGAGAAGCGGGCTGCCTTATTGATCCACCTGTATCTGAACCCAGAGACCCTAAACACATATCAGCAGCAACTGCAGCGGCTGACCCTCCGCTTGAACCGCCGGGAATATATGATAAATCCCATGGATTATTTGTCAGTTTAATGCCTGAGTGCTCTGTAGATGAACCCATGGCGAATTCATCCATGTTTGCCTTTCCGACAATTACTGCGCCCGCTTTTTTCAGCTTTTTTATTACAAATGCATCATAAGGAGGCACAAAATTTTCAAGAATCTTTGATGCACAGGTAGTACGAAGATTTTTTGTGCAAATAAGATCCTTTATAGCCAAGGGTATGCCTGTAAGGCGTGTAATATTGCCTTCTGCAATAGCTTTGTCGGCAAGTTCCGCCTGAGCCATTGCTGTTTCACCGGCAACAGTGATATATGCCCCCACGCGCGGTTCAACAGA
>JAFDFV010000179.1 GCA_019309665.1 Deltaproteobacteria bacterium
CAGCATATTACGAAGAGTTTCGAGACTTGAAAAATATGACAGAAAAATTAAAAAACAGATAGGGAAAATACAAGACAGTATTAATAAGGGTCAAAGGCAGACTTGACCCCTTTTTTAATAGGCTTTTGGGGAAAATGCTGGAGAAGTATTCACCATCACTGCAAGCAGACGTTGTCTTGGCTTCTCCGCGACAAAATGAGGATAAATATGAAAGGCATATTGGCGTAGTACCAAACGCCTCCAGTTATTTTTGGCCAATGATAGTTTCTTTGTTATTGAATATCGCCGTTTCCGGCCTTTTATTGCTTTTGGTATGGAAGGCAGTGGAGCGAATGTATTTTTGAGAACCGTATAAACCTAAAAGGATTGAGACGACTCGTAAACTCGCAGCTGATTTGCATTATGCAGCAGATAGTTTAGTTATGGTTAATCATGGTAAATTTTGAGTCAATAAAAAAAACACTAAAAATTCTATCATTAATAGTTGCGACTATTAGCGCTATAAGCTTCATCCAGAAGGTGTTTGATGTAGGACTAATACCAATAGCAAATGATTTTATATCGTATTATCGTAAGATTGCCTATATAATTTTTGGCTTACCTGCCGAACTTATAGGAATATCTTTTCCTATCCAATTGATTGATTTTTGGACTATTTCTTTTATATGTGCTGGTGCTTATGTACGATCAAAAAACATTGAAACCGCTCGTGCATTTGAGAACATTAATTTCAGCAAATCCCCTATAAAATGGAAAATTGCAATTTTTCTTGTTTTTGGTTTTACTGGAATAGGTCTTTTTATTCCTCAATCAATTCTATCGATTGATACCTACACTGAAAATTATGCTATAACTCGAAAAGCTATAAAAAATCTTTTTAAAATATTAACGGCAATCGCAACATTTTTTGTTATTAATGCATTCGCTCCATCAATGTAAAGGTTCACATGCAAATTATATTAAATGCATAACAATGCTAATTGACTCCGAGCGGGAAAGCTGTGCGACTTTTCCTTTTGCGTATATTCTTTTTAAACTTAGCCTTTGCAAAAGCCTTTTTGCTTTCCCGCCGTGTCATTAGCGGCTTTAGCCATAAAAGATCCAGCATTCGGTGAGACACAAATTATGAAAATGTCATTTTTAGATAAGGAATCAAATTTTCCCTCAGATAATTTCAGAAGTAGAAATTATTCTGGAAAATGGCAGAAAAAATTTATTGATGAGTATATAGATTCAATATTTGCAAAAGGTATTGATGAAACGCATAAGGAGTATTCAGAGGCCAAGAATGAATACTTACCTGATAGTTTATACAAATTCTATCCTCCTTCTATTTACAGCCTAATAAGTATTCAAAATAGGAATATCTTTTTATCTTCACCAAGAAACTTCAATGATCCCTTTGATAGTTTTATATGTGTAGATGATCAACCATACATAAAGTTCTTTCTTCTGAAAGCTTTTGAGGACAATAAAATGACATCAAATGCAAGCACATCCAATAGTTTCTCAGATAAAGAATTTGCTGTTTTAAAGTATGCTCCGATCAATGGGAGATATAAAGAAGATCTTGGGTATTCCGATGGTTTTCGAAGCAGATTATTTCACATTTGCTCAAATAAAAGCGATGAGTTTAGATCGAAGGTAAACTCCATTTCCGCAGAGGTTATAAGAGAGCCTCTTGCAGAAACACATGAAACCACATTGCGGATGCTATATATTGTATAGAGATGTTAGCTATGGCACATTATGCAGCACTGCTCTGTCGATTGGTGTTGTTTCTGCAAGAGGCTCAAGAGACTGTGATCGAAAAGTCGATCTTATGCGCAATATGCCCTTTCGTATTACTTGTTTTTCAAATTTCGATGATGAAGCGGAACTTGGAAAAAATACAACAATGTGGTCTCACTATGCTGAAAATCATACAGGTTTCTGCGTTAAATATTCAACAGATTTTGAGGGTATCACCTTTGGTGATATTATTAAATGTAGTTTGTTTTCTGTAATATATACATCAAAAGTTCCAAAGTTGACGCTCCAGGATTTCAAGAATCTTAAGTTCTCAGGAGAGGATTTAGAGATAACCCCCTCTGTTTTGAAAAAATCTTATAAAGCATTAATAACTAAATCGAAATATTGGAATTATGAAAAAGAATGGCGTTTAATAATCAATGATAAAAATGAAGTCCAATTATCATATGAAACCATTCCTTTTCTCAATATAGAGGCAATTTACTTAGGGTGTCGAATAAAACCCAATATAAAGAAATCATTAGTACAGTTTGCAGATACCAACAAAATTAATATTTATCTCGCAAAGCAATGAGCGTTTTGAATTGGATTTTTATAAAGTATCTACCAAAAAAATGAAAGATGATGAATTTTATTCAAAGTTATCAAAGTATAATCAGATTAAAGATGAGAGCATAAGACTTAGAAATATTAGACTTTTAGAGGATATGTTTGAATAATAAATTCCATTGGCTAACAAGGCTTTTGCAGCGGAGCGCAAAAAGCCGCGCCCGCTGAAAAGCGGCGTTTGCGATAGCGTAAAATTAGTCTGAAAAAGATTTTGACAAGCTTGGGTAAATCCTATGGCTTGTGCGTTATACTGACCATAGAAATAAAGATTTAAGAGGAATGCGGGACGTCCATAAATAAGGAATGCGGGACATCCTATAATCCTTCTGTCAAGCATAAAGTGTGCGTTTTTAATAAACTAATTAAATCAATAAGATAGAAAAGCGGCTGGTTTTTGGGCGTACTTCTCCTTATAATTTATTAAAAAATTTTCGGCGAATCTCCCACTATCGCGAACCACGCATCTGATCGTTACGATTATCCAGCATGCAACAATTAAATGCTGCCACTAATCATCCCTTATCCAGATTTCAGAGTTCAGTGAGAGGCCCAGTATTGTCCCTCCAGAGGTCTTTTTGCCCCGACGTCCATGCACGGGCTCTCTCGCCGAATGTGTAAAATCGTCTATTCTATATTTAGATAATCAGGGTTAAATACTTCCCCTTTTTTCATCAAAGTCCAGGCGATCACCAGCATTTTTGCAGCCAGCTTAACGCGCATCTTTGTTTTAATTCCACGCTCACGTTCTCTTCCACGAAGAAGCTTGGTGAAGTGTGCTCTGAACAGATCAACTTTTGTGACTGCTACATTAGCTGCCTGGTACAAGGCATAGCGAAGTTCGCTATTTCCTTTTTTGGATATTACCGGAATCGCTTTGTCACTTGTTCTTCCGCTCCGATTTGCACACAAATCATATCCAGACATCTTGATAAGTTGTTTTCGGTTTTCAAATCGAAAAGGATCTCCAATCGACGCTAATACCCTGGCCGATATGTAAGGGCCAAAACCCGGTATCGTCAAAATGTAACTATATCCAGAAAATTTAAGACAAAAGTCTTCGATTAAATCATTGGTTTCTTTTATCTGATTACGCACCTGCTTAAGCTTTTCAACAAGAAGCTCGGCTTTATATTCACTTGCAGCACCCGTAGGACAACCAATAGATTCGATTGCCAAGCCATGAATCTTGCGCAACCTGAGCGTCTGGGCTGTCCCACGACGAGTTTTGGTTACTAGCTGAAAGAACTTGCCAAATTCCATTGTTGCAATTGTATCAGGGGTCAGACACCAACCCACAATCGCCAGTGTTTCACTCTCACATGCGCTGTAAAACGTGTCTAATTCAGGAAAGTACAGTGCCAGTAGATTGTTTCTGATTCGCATCCTGAGACTGTGCTCTTCTTTTTTCAGCCGTCTTCTTAATGACAACAAAGCACGAATCTCAATGATGCTTTGTGACGGACAATCATAGTAAAGGCATTTTCCCCTTGAAACCAGGTCTGCGACATTGGCTGCATCTTTTGTATCGTTTTTATCCCAGCGCCCATCCAGAATCTGACGGTTGTATTTGACAGCCTGGCCGGCAACCAGCACAACATTGCAGTCACAACCGATTAAGTGCCCTGCCAATGGTTTATGGTAATTGCCGGTCGGCTCCAGTCCATAGACGATTTTGGAAAGGCCGTTTTGAACCTTAATCGCCTCGACTGTTTTCAGCAGCCGAGAAAAGCCATTTATGTTGTTTTCAAAGATCAGTTTTCTTAATAATGATTTTCCAGTTGTCGTTCCCATAAAGGCGTGATGCTTGTCTTTGGCAACGTCTATACCGACTATCAGATATTCATTAGACTTATGTATTTCTTTTACAATTTGACAAAACTGCTCCCGCCTGATAATCTCTTGATTACTCATGATAACCTCCTTTTGGCATGCTTAAGGGTTAATGAATTTGGCGACTCTATGCTATCAGGAGGTTATTTTATGTCAAGGAGATAATATATTTTTATTGTGTTATAATAAAAGGTTATGCTTTTGTTGTTTTAATATATAACGTCCATAAATAAGTAAATAACTTGACATTGAGCTATATTATTCTAATTTGACACCAAGTTTTCTCACATCGAGCAAGCCACCCTTCCGGTAAGTGACCGTGACGATGCTCGTAATGGAATTTCCGCTTGACATATTACGCCTCGCGTAATAGATTTTAAGTATGATTAAATCATTTGCCTGCCGAGATTCTGAAAAACTATTTAACGATCGACGGGTACGCCGTTTTCAAGCCTTTGAAAGGCAGGCAAGAAAACGGTTAATGGTTCTTCATGCCGCTCCCAGCATAGAAGCGTTGATGCTTAACCCAGGAAACAAATTT
>JAFDFV010000180.1 GCA_019309665.1 Deltaproteobacteria bacterium
TGAAGAATATGCATTAGCATTTGGCTTTAACCGAAAAATTAATTTTGAGATTCCACTTTCTCCGAGTTTTGTTTCTTTATCTGATGATCCTTATCAATGGGCTGAAGTTGCCTGCGGTTTCAACCATGAAACCAGAATGTCAGCTCTTCACGGAGCCGTTATAAGCTCGGCAATTCTTAATCAGGGCAGGATGATAGAACCTACGATTGTTGATCAAATAATTGATGGCAAGGGTCATGCCATTTATCGCAGCCATTTGGTTACTATGAACCAGGCGATAACGTCCGAATCATCAGATATAGTTAACCGCCTTATGAGGGCATCGGTACGTTCAGGCACTTGTAGTAAAACGTTTAGAGGTTACCGAACCGATCATATTCTTTCAAAGCTGAATATAGGCGGCAAAACGGGTTCTATGGGCACTAAAAAACACGATGGCAGATATGACTGGTTTGTGGGTTTTGCTGAGGAAAAGGAAGGATCTAAAAAGCTTGTTGTGTCTGTTATTGTGACTCATGAAAAATATATAGGAATAAGGGCAGGTCAATATGCCCGCATGGCAATAAAACAATATTTTCGCGATTATTTTGCAAAAAATGAGACAGAACTTAAAAAAGCGAGCAGTTAAAAAATATACTAAGGAGATTTGTTATGCCCACTGGAAGGCCAGGACGTTTGAGGCTGAACTGTCGGAACGTATTGGGGCAAAATACTGTCATTTATGTTCCAGCGGTACTGCCGCCCTAAGTATAGCCCTGGCCTCGTGCGGTGTTGGCGCAGGAGATGAAGTCATTGTTCCGCCTTTTACATTTATAGCAACGATTGAAGCGGTACTGACAGCAGGTGCCGTTCCTGTATTTTCTGAAATAGATGAGACTTTATGCCTCGACCCTGACGCCATTGAAAAAGTTATTACTCCACGTACAAAGGCTGTATTGCCTGTTCATATGTGCGGTGCTATGGCCCGTATTGATAAAATCAAGGATTTTTGTGATAAAAAAGGACTTATTCTTATAGAGGATGCCTGCCAGGCTATAGGTGCGACTTTGAATGGAAAGGCTTTGGGCACATTCGGTCAAATAGGTTGTTTTTCTTTTGATCCTGTCAAAACAATTACATGCGGCGAGGGAGGCGCTGTTATTACTGATGATAAAGAACTTTATACTACAGCAGATAACTTTGCCGACCACGGGCATGATCATACAGGCAATGACAGGGGACTTGAGGGGCATCCTGTTCTTGGAACAAATTTTCGTATCAGTGAGCTTAATGCGGCAGTAGGGCTGGCTCAGTTGAGAAAACTTGATTTTATGCTGGAGAAGCAGCGTGCAAATAAAAAAGTCCTAAAGGACGCACTTTCTCAGCCGGATTTAAAATCGGCAAAAATAGCTTTCAGAAAAATTCCAGATGAAAAAGGAGATTCCGCAACATTTCTTTCTTTCTTAATGCCTGATGAATCAAAGGCCGGAAAGGTGGCGGCAGATCTGAGCAAGGCCGGCGTTGATTCTTGTTTTTACTGGTATGACAACAACTGGCATTATGTACGCAACTGGAATCATCTTAAAAAGCTTAAATCTTCAGCAATGCTGCCTGTCAAGCTGCTTGATTACTGTCCTGATTATGGAAAGGTAAATCTTCCTCAATCCGACGATATAATGGGCAGGACGATATCAATGCTGATAAAGCTGTCATGGAGCAAGGAGGAGCTGACGCAACGGATAGAGAAAATTGTTGATGTTATAAAAACAGACTAAGGGTTCCTTCAAAAGTTAAATCAAGTGCCTAAAGTAGAAAAGACAGTGCCTAAAGTGAGCTAAAGTGCCTAAAATGCCTAAAGTTGTGGTACGCCTTCGGCGCGCTAATGTGATAGCATAGGAATAGAAACTGTTACACTTTCCTATGCATTAACGACTCAAGAAATCTTTATATAAAATGGCAGAATACCTTAACTTTAGGCACTTTAATATACTTTAGCTCACTTTAGGCACTTCTTGTTGAGGAGTAATATATGTTTAGAAATTTCAAAATGATTTCCTACATAGTTTTCGGCAGGGGGTGTTTTAACCAGCTTGAATCTATTCTTGCTGAAAAACGCAGAGATAGCGATTCATTCATGGTTTTTCTTGTGGATGATGTTTTTGAATCCAGCAGTTTAATAAAAAGAATCCCCCTTGGAAGCAAGGATCATATTATATCAGTCAACGTGGATGATGAACCTAAAACAGTTTATGTTGATGAACTTGCAGACAAGGCAAGAAACTTTTCAAGTCGCTTGCCTGATGGAATTATCGGCATAGGCGGCGGGAGCACATTGGATCTTGCAAAGGCAGTATCTCTTATGCTGACTAATCCGGGTTCTTCTGCTGATTACCAGGGCTGGGATTTAATAAAAAATCCGGCTGTCTATCATGTTGGGATTCCTACAATCTCAGGCACTGGAGCCGAGGTTTCCCGTACAACTGTACTTACTGGTCCTGAGAAAAAACTTGGTATAAATTCAGACTATACCGTATTTAATCAGATAGTACTTGATCCTGAGTTAACTGCCGGCGTGTCGGCAGATCAGCATTTTTATACAGGCATGGATTGTTATATACATTGTGTGGAGTCTTTAACTGGAACCTATCTTAACGCTTTCAGCAAGTCATATGGTGAAAAGGCGCTTGCTCTTTGCAGAGAAGTTTTTCTGGCCGGCGACGAGGATAGTGCAGACAAACTGATGATGGCCTCATATTTGGGAGGTATGAGCATAGCTTATTCACAAGTCGGAGTGTGCCATGCACTTTCATACGGTCTTTCATTTGTTCTTGGTATTCACCATGGAATCGGCAACTGCATAGTTTTTGATTATCTGGAGGAATTTTATCCGGAAGGAGTTCGTGAATTCCGCAGGATGATGGAAAAACAGGATATTAAAATGCCACAAAATATAATAGCTGGTATCGAAAGCTCAAAGCTGGAAAAAATGACGGATGTAGCTCTGATACTCGAGCCCTTATGGGAAAATGCTCTGGGACCTGAGTGGAAAAGGGTAATGACAAGAGATAGGATTAAGGAGTTATATCAACAGATGTGAGTGAAAAATTAGCGCACCTTCGGTGCGAATATAAGTGCCTAAAGTGAGCTAAAGTATATTAAAATGCCTAAAGTCGGGGTACGCCTTCGGCGTGCTAATTTATAACACTATACCAGAAGTCTTGTGTATTAATGGCTTAAGAGACCTATATCAAATGGCAGAATTCCTTAACTTTAGGCACTTTTTACTCATCTATTCTATCATACCGAATTCATTAAACAAAAAATGAAAAGCTCTATACTATCGAGTTGTTAAGGAAATATTAATGAAATATTTAAAGCAAATCATCAGTATTGTTAAAGGAATAATCGGCTTTGTTCTTCCTTATCTTTTATCTGATGTCTATTTTGGAAGGAGCGCCGCAGGGTTGCCGAACAATTCCATTGTTTTTTTCCCTTGCAGTGAAAATATCCTTTGTTGCGGTATTGCAGGGCTTGTTTCTTTTAAGAAAAAAGAAAAAAAAGCCGGTCATATAAATATGGCATCCCTGAATGATATGGCCGTAAAGATCGGTGAAAAAGGATATTTGGACTGCGCTCAAAATAATAAATTTTTAATTAATGATTATTTGATTGATTATTTGGGTGGCCAAAAACTTATAGACTCATTTCTGCATTCTGTGCAGTCTTTAAAGGCAGACGATTATTTTGCTGAATGTTTTGCTGGAAAAAATATCCAAAACGAACTTTCAAAATTATCTGACAATCTTAATAACATCATAGACAGGGAATCAAGATTGCTGTCTGATAATATGGGACGGCTTGATGCTGATATAGTTGATACAATGTCTCGCAGAATTGAAGACCTAAAGGATATTTCATGGTGCATTACTTTTGAATTCTTAGATAATATTGTCAAAGTCGGGGAGATTTTAAACCGAGATTTTCAGTCTATTACTTCTTTTGCCTTAAAAATCGCAAAAAATATTAATGCAGTTCTAAACAGTATAGACCGTCTTGAAGTAAGAGGCCGTGATTCAGCCGGCATATCTCTTATGTTTATCCTTGAAAAAGCAGAGTTTGAAAGATTTAAAGAAAAGCTGGGCAAATCAGACAATATCGATCTTCTTGATCAGTTCAGGGTGCGGTCAAACCATGATGTCCTTGTCAACATGGGCATAGATGTCCATGAAACAAAAGATGAAAGCGGAGAGAAATGTGTTTGCATTGCCATTACCTATAAGATTGCCGCTGAGATAGGAAGCCTTGGAGACAATGTTAGCTTTTTGAGGAATCAGATAAAAAATGATCCGATTTTTCAAACACTTATCTCGTGCCCGCACAAATATCATACTGTTGAAGCCCATACTCGCTGGGCTTCAATCGGGGCTATTACTGAACCGAACTGTCATCCGGTTGATAATAAAGGGACCGGAAACATATCAGATAAAAGCGGAATAATTCATGTCTGTCTTAACGGAGATATCGACAATTACATTGAGCTTAACGAAGAATATGAAAGCAAAGGCAATCTTATACATAAGGACATTACAACCGATACAAAAATAATCCCGCTGCAAATTGAAAAATATATATTGCAGGGGAATGATCTGGAAGAAGCATTCCGTCTGGCAGTCAATGATTTTGAAGGTTCACATGCCATATTTATGCATTCAGACCTTGCCCCCGGCAAACTTTTTCTTGCTCAGAAAGGCAGCGGTCAGGCTATCTTTATAGGACTATCTGAAGGTCATTATCTGCCAACCTCTGAAGTTTACGGTTTTGTCGAGCAGACTCCGTTCTATCTCAAGATGGACGGAGAAAAGGTTGTTGAAGGAAAGGATGGCAAAACTCAGGGACAGATCTTTGTGCTTAGCCAGGAATCCGGTGGAGCCCTCCAGGACATTAAAGCGATGTTTTATGACGGAACCCAGGTTGAAATTGGGGAAAAGGATATAAAACGTACGCAGATAACATCAAGAGATATAGACCGTCAGGAATTTCCGCATTATTTCCTGAAAGAAATTTCTGAATCCCCTGTTTCAGTGGAAAAGACTCTTCAGAATCGCTGGAAAATCGAGGAAAACGGGAAACAGAGGTACGTATTAACGCTCGATGAAAAAGTTTTTCCGATATCCATTCAACAAGCGT
>JAFDFV010000543.1 GCA_019309665.1 Deltaproteobacteria bacterium
TGTAGCCGCTTCATGAAATGAAAGTAAACTCCTGTCGGAATCAAGAGTTGCCGTAATTCCGAACGGAATAGTAATATTGTTTCTCCCATGTCCTGCTTCAAGGCCGGCAAGAACAGGAATATCATCATCCTTGAAAATATTATCAACAACACTAAAAATTTCTTTAATCTTACCGCAATCTTCAAAAAAGCCTAGAACAAGGCCGGCAATACCCTCAAAACATCCGGCCATTTTCATCTGAGTCAGCATTCTGTCGATTTTATATGCAGCCTCCCCCCTGTCTTCAAGAAAAAGAATATGACCTTTAAAACTGGGCTGAAAAGGAGTCCCCGCCAGGTGGCACAAAGTAGCAAGATTCCCTCCTGAAACAACTCCTGAAGCCGAACCATGTCTAAGCGTAATGCCGTTTTTTATTGTTATTTTAAGCTTACTGTCTGAAAAAAAAGCAGCCATCATTGATTCTTTCGTCTTTTGAGAAGCATCAGCTATAGTTGTTACCATTGGGCCGTGAAATGTTACAAGGCCGCACTTTATATATATAGCAGATAAAATTGCAGACACATCGCTGAATCCAACAAAAATCTTTGGATTATTCCGTATGATATTATAATCCAACAATGGAAGAATTCTTATCGAGCCATATCCTCCTCTTGCACAAATAATGGCCTTTATTGAACTGTCTGCAAAAAGCTTATTCAACAAATTTGCCCTATGAACATCAGGCCCGGCAAGATATGTATTTTTGTCAAATATATCATCTAAAACAGATACACATAAGCCCATTGATTCCAAAACATGAACACCAGAATTATAATTCTCCATATCAAAAGGGCTGGCTGGAGCGGCGATTCCGACCTTATCGCCAGGTTTAAGCCGGGCAGGTATTAGTATATTTTTTGACTTCATAATTAGTGACTGTCCTAAAAGTATTTTTTTAAGTATATTTTTTGACTTCATAATTAGTGACTGTCCTAAAAGTATTTTTTTAATGCTGGCAATAGTTTCAGCGTATTTGCCGATGTGAAGATTTGTGAAAAAGCTATTAGCCATTAGCAGTCAGCTATTAGCTGAATGTGTTATCTATTCGATTTTTTAAGCTAAAAGCTAATTGCTAAAAATCCTCGATTTGAGAATAGCATCCAATTGACTATAATTTCAGATAGTTTGAGTTTTCGTCCAAGCACTAATTAACAGGAAAGAATATTTTTTTACATTCTTTTGCAGGTAATCTGAGCCTTTTAAGAGCTATTTCCGCAACCTGTGATACCGGATCATACATCTGCGAAACAGGAGGATTGTAAGCAAGTTCGGCATCTCCATGCAGCGCCTTCCTTCCCCACAGCCTGCGCACCGAGGATCTTTCCGGTGCTTGATTCAACAATGACTCCAATGCTGATTTCTTCAGCGTCAGGCATATAATGTGGTTTTATCTCCCGTTTTGTAAAGAATGCCTTTGCCTCATAGCCCAGACTTTTTGCGATTTCAAGAGTATAGCCGGTTGAAGCTATCTCAAGACCACCTATAACTGTAACAAATGTGTTCAAAGCGCCTGGATAAGAGCTGTTGCCTCCTGCTGCATTTATTCCAGCCGCCATCCCCTGCCGGTAAGCCGAGGTTGCAAGCTGCATAATGATTGGCGTCCCATCTATCCGGGAATAAGTCTGCACAAGATCGCCAACTGCATACACATCTTTTACAGATGTCTCCATCCTGTTGTTTACAACAACTGATTTTCTTTCCGTTCTTGCGCCCGCCAATTCAGCAATCATTGTATTAGCCTTCATGCCCACAGCCATAACAACTATATCGCAGTCAATATTTTCAGCAGCGATTTCAACAGACTCAACTTTATGTTTTCCATTTATGCGGTCTATGCCCTTACCAAAAAGAACCCTGATTCCAAGCCTTTCAAGATGCTCGACTATAATGCTCCCCATTGATGGTTCCAGGTTTCGCGGAAAAGGAGGAGGGGATTTTTTTGTTACTGCCACATCAAGTCCCAGTTTCTTCAGCCCTACCGCAATCTCAAGGCCGATAGAGCCTCCGCCTACGACAACCGCTTTTTTTTTACTGGAAGATTTGGCGGCCTGAAGAAGAGCTTCACTGTTATCAATATCAGATACAAAATGAACTCCTCTGCCCGCAAGCTCCTTTGCACCGGGAACTCCGAGGATAATCGGCGATGCGCCTGTTGCAAGTATCAATGAATCATACTTGATCTCCTTCTCCTGTGAAGTCGCCAGGTCAAGTGCTTTTACTATTTTTCTTTCCGCATCAACGGAAACAACTTTGTGAAAAAGGAGCTTGCTCAACCTGTTTTTTACTTCAGGCACATTATATTTCAGCTCATCAAAATCTTTAACAACGCCTTCAATAACAAAGGGAAGACCGCAGGGAGAAAACTGATCAAAATTTCTCTTCTCAATAATGGTTACATGGCTTTTTCGGTTATAACTCAGAGCGCTCTTTGAAGAATAGAGCCCGCCTGCTCCAAGACCGACAATTACTATTTCCACAGGCTGATTATTCGACATAACATTATCCTGCAAGGCACGGTTTGCGGGCAGCGCTTACTTCATCAAGTCTTCTTACCTTGCTTTTGCCTGGAGCATTGTGCAGCAAGTCCGGGGCATCCTTTGCTTCATCCGCAATAGCCTTAAATGCT
>JAFDFV010000181.1 GCA_019309665.1 Deltaproteobacteria bacterium
GGGATATGTGGTAGTTTTTGATCTTAAGACAATGGTGGGTGAATTATGTACTCCACAAAAACATCAAGTGGAAGGAAAAGAGATATTGAGTTTTAATATCGGGATAGGAAGATATAGACTTTCAGATAAATAATTTCACTTTGTTATCAGTCGTCGACGTATAACTAATACGCCATCCTCCTTCTGGCCTTGTGAAATTAATTATCTGAAAGTCTATAGAAGCGTAAGAGTATAGGTCGTATCATTTCCGGCTCGTCCGGGTAAAGAGACGGCCGGAAGAACGGGAGCAAAAAAATGGCCAAGAAAATTAAGAAAATTCCTTACGGTATTGCTGATTTTGAATTGATCCGGCGCTTTGACTACTACTATGTGGACAAAACCGGTTTTATCCCGTTGATAGAGGCGGCAGGCAGGTATCTTTTCCTGATTCGACCCAGGCGATTCGGCAAGTCCCTGTGGCTTTCCGTTCTGGAAAGTTACTATGATATTGCCAAAAAAGACCGTTTCAGGGAAATTTTCAAGGGAACGTGGATTGGGGAAAATCCCACTGAGGACCATGGGGTGTATCTAATCCTGCGTTTCAATTTTTCTGCAGTCAATCCTGATCCTGAAAAGGTGGAGGATTCGTTTGAGACCTACTGTCAGGGAGTATTTGAGGAATTTCTCAGCAAATACAATGATACGTTTACCCCGGAAATTCTTAGCAAACTCACTTCTTTGCCCACTATTACAGACAGGTTAAACAGGCTCTTTGCCTATGGTTTCAGGCATGACTTAAGACTCTGCATACTTATCGACGAATACGACAATTTTACCAACACCATCCTTTCCGTTCACGGTCAGAAGACCTATCATGACTTGACCCATGGTGCAGGTTTTCTTCGCCATTTTTTCAATGTGCTCAAGGCCGGAACCACCGGCAGCGGATCCAGTCTGGCTAGGCTGTTCATCACTGGAGTTTCACCAGTAACCATGGACGATGTCACAAGCGGGTTTAACATTGGAAGAAACATAAGCCTGGAACCGAAATTCGATGAAATGCTTGGATTTACCATTTTGGAAACAAGAAGGCTTATTTCATGGTACAAAGACCACGGGAATTTTCCTTTAGATACTGATGAAGCATTTGGTATCATGCAACTATGGTATAATAATTATTGCTTCTCCCACAAAAGTCAGCAATCGGTTTTTAATCCCGACATGGTCTTTTATTTTATGCATTCATGTATTGATAGCGGAGACATGCCGGATGATCTTATCGACCAGAACGTCCGGATTGATTATGGCAAACTCAGACACCTGATCCTTGTTGACAAGAGATTCAATGGCAACTTCAGCCGGTTGAAAGAGATTATGGAAAAGGGGCGCATTATATCCTCTGTGACCCGCAGCTTTCCATTAGAGGCCATCATCCAGCCGGAGAACTTCATTTCCCTGCTCCTCTACTTTGGCCTACTATCCTTTGCCCCTGCAAGCGGAACCAGAACCGTGCTGCAAATTCCAAACCTCACTGTTCAAAAGCTTATGTACGGGTATATGCGAGACGCGTATGCTGATGTGGACATCTTCAGGGTAGATCTCTGGAAACTTGCTAACACGCTGGGTGATATGGCTTATGACGGAGTATGGGAACCCGTGTTGAATTTTCTGGCAGATGAAGTAAAAAACCAGACCTCGGTGCGGGATTATCTTGCAGGAGAAAAGGTCATTCAAGGTTTTCTACTGGCCTATCTCAATCTAACCGACTATTTTCTACCCAGAACAAAAATGGAAATGAGCAAAGGCTTTGCAGACATCTTTCTTGAGCCGTTCTGGGCAAGGTTCCCGGACATGGGGTATGGCTATGTGATTGAGCTGAAGTATATCAAACGAGGGGAGTTAACCCAGGATATCCTTGAAAAAAAAATTGCCGAGGCCAGGAAACAGTTAGACAAATACGCTCAAGACGACCATGTTGTAAAAGCTATGAGCAGGGGAAAACTGAAAAAGATTGTCCTAGTCTATCACGGTTGGGAGATGATTTATCGAGGGTAATATCTGATTTAAAATGTGCGATCAGATTTTAAGGCATTGACAGAGGGCTTGGCTTTACTATCTTTCGGCTCATGTGGAGAGAGTATGCCCTCAAGGGAAAGAAAATGTTTCTTTATAATGTCACGAAACCGGTTTTGATAAATGACTCAGCAGAATAAATTTTTAAGCGCGGATATCAAGCTTGCCAAGCTCAAACTTCATCTCACAGCACGTGATCATACTTACCTTCCCCAATTTGCAGGTTCAGCGCTGAGAGGAGGATTCGGCCATGCGCTGCGCAAGAGCTGCTGTGCTATGCAGGGTCAGGATTGCCGCGTTTGTATCCGGAGGATAACCTTGTTCTCATCGGCAAAGCCATAGAATTCCTTCCTTATTTTATCTTCGCTTTTGCAGAGATGGGAAGACACGGTATCGGCGTCGACAGGGGGAGATACAAGATCGACAGCATTACAGATCAATTTGGCGAAAACGATAATCTTATATTTGACGGCAAAGATGAGATAAGAAGACAAATTCAAATCATTTGTCCCGTTTGGGACATCTGAAAATAGCCGTGATGAGTTGTCAATTACAATATACGTTCCAAAATTCGAGGAACTGTTGAAGGCCCAAAAACATGGTGTATCCTCGAAAAATTTTAGTATTGCTCATGATGTTGTTTTTGTTGTTTATAATCAGGCAGGGTTAAAATGAGGCATCCAAAATTTGACAAAAATTGTGCTTTTGTTAAAGCAACAAAAAGGAGGTGCTCGAATTGGGTTGTCTATCGTTCTGGTTTGACATGAGAATTAAACCCTGAATCAGAATTGAAGACCGGATTTATACGGGATTGAAACAATACTGGATGCGTATTTTTAGGCAAAGAATATCGCACATAAGGAAGAGGTAACCAAATGAATGTTATGACAAAAGTATCTGATTTATCAATCCAAGAGTTCCAAGGTTTGATCAGAGAAACAATACTTGAGACATTAAAAGAATTCAGCCTGCGAGAAATCGATACTGAAGAGCAAGCCGAGCTTGAAGCGATGTTTGGAACTGACCCAGGCTCTGAAAAAGCTGTATATGAACGAGAAATACAGCTATGAACTGGAAACTGAAATATACTAACCAAGCTCTCAAATTTTAGAAAAAATATCAATTGAATCTATTGATCCTACAATTCGAAAAGCCATTGGAAAAGTTATATTCTTAGAAAATACAAACATTAATATTCGAAAGATGAAAGGGAAATGGAAGGAATTTTATCGGATTCGACAGGGTAATTTACGGATAATTATTAAATTTGAGGTCAAAGATTGCGCTGTCTTAATTTACCGAATTGGATGGCGCGGAAATGTGTATAAATAACGTAACTATCTTCAAAGACGCTCTGGAGAGATGGCGAAGCATATCAACGAATTTGAGCTTTTCAAGTTCAGAAATTGATTGGGAATTCGGGGCATTTACTAAAACATTGAATAATGAACGCACTTTCCGGATTTACCCCTGATATTGAAATTTATTCCATTGATGAAGCATTCCTGGATCTGTCTCAGTGCAAACGATATAATTTGACCGATTATGGACACAAGATACGCTCTACAATAAAACAATGGACAGGTATTCCTGTTTCTATTGGCATTGCTGAAACCAAAACCCTTGCTAAGATCTCAAACAAAATAGCTAAAAAATCTGTAAAGGCAGAAGGTGTTTTGAATTTAATCGCTTCCCATCATCAAAACAGAGCTCTCGAAATAACAGACGTTGGAGATGTCTGGGGTATAGGACGCAGTTATTCCAGGTTTTTGAAAAAATATGGTATCCATAATGCCCTGCAACTTCGTGATGCTGATGACAGGTTTATAAATAAAAAAATGGGTATTACAGGAATCAAGCTGCTTAAAGAACTGAGAGGTATTCCTTGTTATACTTTGGAGCAATTCCCGTCTCCAAAGAAAGGAATAGAGTGTAACCAAAATTAAGCAGCCATTTTTTTCCTGTACATTCATCAAATTATATTCATCAGGAAAAAATTTATTATTCTGAGCTTGTGTTGTGAAAAATTCCCAGTATTCATCCCAATCCTTACTTTTTGCCACTGAGCGTAATTTCAGAATTGAATCTGATCCGTTAATTCCCCACCGGGCACCTGATATTTCCATTCTATCTTTAACTACGTGACTGCAGGCCGATTCAACAACACCGGAACCTATTGGATAACCTTTGGATAGATACTGATTATATTTCATATATTCTTTATGGTTTTTCAAGTAGGTTATTACTTTTAAAAATTTATCACTTTGGGTTTCTTTCCACTCTTTGCTCAACATTTCTCTTTGCAACTCCATAATATATGAAGCGACCTTTCCTTGCAGTATGAGCAATAGCCTTTTATATACATACTTTTTGCCCTCAGCGCTTCCTTCTTTATGCTTTATATGGGCAATAATCCAAATATATTCCAGAACATGAATAATATCTAAAACAAAAACTTTATTTGTTATGTCTTTAAAAACATCTTTAAACAAAGCCCATAAATACAATGCTCCATCCATTACACAAACCAATGGCTTGTTGTTGAAGTTTTCATCTTTTACTTGTTCATGGATTTCCTCCATCACTTTTTTCTTGGTTTTCTCAACGCTGGCTATATATCTGATGTTTTGGGCTTTTGCTGGTTT
>JAFDFV010000544.1 GCA_019309665.1 Deltaproteobacteria bacterium
GCTTGTCGCAAGAACAATCTCTTTTACATTATTATCTTTTATTCTTGATAGAAGCTCCTTGAGCCTTATATCGTCAGGCCCTATGCCGTCCATCGGAGACATAGCGCCCTGAAGAATGTGATAAATTCCTTTAAAAGCCCCTGACTTTTCGATAGCCACCATATCGGCGGGCTGTTCCACCACACACAACAATGAGCTGTTTCTTGTCCTGTCGCCGCAGATATTGCAAATATCGCTATCGCTCAGGCCAAAACAGATGGAACATGATCCTATTTTTTTTCTGGTTTCCAGGATACTCAGGGAAAGCTGTTCAACCTCTTTTAGCGGAGAACGAATTATATGCATAGTGAGGCGTTCGGCGGTCTTTTCTCCTATCCCCGGAAGCCGGGAGATATTTTTAACCAGGTTCATGATTGATAATGGATAGTGACTCATAATAATTACATTCCAGGTATTTGAAGACCGCCGGTAAGTTTGCTCATCTCTCCGGAAACCATTTCCTGTGATTTTGCAAGAGCGTCATTTACTGCTGCAAGTATAAGATCCTGAAGCATTTCAACATCATCAGGATCAACGACTTCCTTTTCTATCTGGATTGATAATATTTGCTGCTTGCCATTTGCTACCGCCTTAATCATACCGCCGCCGGCAGTTGCTTCAACGGTTTTATCCGCCAGCTCTTCCTGCATTCTAAGCATCTTGGCCTGAAGCTTTTGAGCCTGTTTCATCATGTTTCCCATGCCTTTCATGAGTAAATACCTCCTATATAATTTTTACATCAACGACTTTTCCGTTAAAAATTTCGATTGCATCTGTTACCAGAGGGTGTCTCAATGCTTTTTGCTTCAAATTGTTGTTTTGATTTTCCCCCTGTTGTTTTTTTTCACTATTTTGTTTGTTTTTGGCTTTTATGGTCAGATTCATCTTTTCTTTAAAAAATTTACTGCATATTTCTTTTATGATAGCAACATTTTTATCACGCTTTATCATATTTATATTATAACCATTACCATGCACCTCAATTTCAATATTTTGTTTGGTAAGTTTTTTCAGGGAATATTTATATTATAACCATTACCATGCACCTCAATTTCAATATTTTGTTTGGTAAGTTTTTTCAGGGAACACTTTGCCAGATTTGCAGCAAGAGCAGGATGGTTTTTTGAAAAAATATCAAGGAGTTTATTCCATGTAATTTCAAGATTATCATTAGAATCATAAGAAGAGGAGCTGCAAGATTCTTTAAGCTCCGTTGAATCAGTCAGCTCTTCTGAAATCCCTTGTGGGATCTTACTATAATATTTTAAAGCGTCCTTATTTTCAGCAACTTCATAATTAGCGGGAATTGCCGGAAGGTTTTTTTTTAAATCATCAAGTTTTTCTATAAGCAAATCAATAGGTAATACAGGCTTTATATGAGATAGCCTGATAAATGCTATCTCAAGTGCCAACTTTGGTTGAGCCGAAAGCCTTATCGAAGCCTCCTCTTTGAAGAGAAGATCAAAGATTTGGTTCAAATAAGATTCGGAAATGTCCTGAACCTGATCTTGCATTAAATCTATTTCATGTGAAGGGAGATTTATCAGTTTGCTGATATTTTTGCCCATCTTTACAACAAGCAGATTTCTGAAATGTTCAATAATTTCCGCATAAAATTTTTTCATTTCATATCCGCGGGCATAAATTTCATCCACTACATTAAGAGCTTCCGGAATATCTTTTTGTAAAATTGCATTTGAAATATCAAAAATTATTTTTTTGTCGGCAACTCCAAGAATGTCTAAAATGTTTTTGTAGCTGATAGTTCCTTCTGAACAGGCCATTATCTGGTCAAGAAGGCTTAACGCATCTCTAATACTACCCCCGGCTTCGCGGGCAATCAACATCAGGCTTTCTTCTGTTATGTCAATATGTTCTTTAGAGCATATATCCTTCATATGATTTGAAATTGACTCGATATCAATTAGTTTGAAGTCGTAACGCTGGCACCTAGAAAGTATAGTTATGGGTATCTTATGAGGCTCGGTAGTTGCAAAAATAAACATTACATGTGATGGGGGTTCTTCTAAAGTTTTTAAAAGAGCGTTAAATGCAGAGATGCTCAGCATGTGGACTTCATCTATAATGTATATTTTGTTAGGGCTGTGAGCCGGCATATAGTTTACGTTTTCACGCAGACTTCTAATTTGTTCAACGCCGTTGTTCGATGCACCGTCAATTTCAAACACGTCAACCGCATTTCCTGAAGTAATTTCACGGCATGATCCACATATATTACACGGGATCGGGGTGGGGCCCTCTTTGCAATTCATAGCCTTTGCCAATATTCGTGCTACAGTGGTTTTGCCGGTCCCTCTTGGTCCGGTAAAAAGAATTGCATGGGCGACCCGACGCGATTTGATAGCGTTAGTTAAAGTTTGGGTGACGTGGTTTTGTTTTATAACCTCGTCAAAGGTTTGGGGTCGATACTTGCGAGCAAGAACAAGGTAGGACATATAGAATTTTCCTGATTAATTAA
>JAFDFV010000545.1 GCA_019309665.1 Deltaproteobacteria bacterium
AACTGTTAACTGTTATCACATTAATTTTGATTGTTTTCATCCTCAATTCGTATGAGAACCGGTTTGTCTTTTACAATCTCAAGGGAAACAATTTCAGACAAAGCTTTTTTTACGCCGGCTTCTCCTGCAAGATGCGTCAGCATGACGATAGGAACCGAGCCTTTTGATTTTCGATCTTTCTGATGCACAGACTTAATACTGATGTCATGATCGCCTAAAATGCCTGATATCTTCGAAAGTACGCCGGGCTGATCCAGAACCGAAAACCTGAAATAATAGTTAGTAAAGATTTCGTCAACAGGCATAACAGGAATTTTTTTAATGTTTTCCATTTGGTATGAAAGCAAAGGGACTCTTTTTCCGGCGCCGGATAAAAGGTTGCGTGCAAGATCAACAGTATCGCTGACTACAGCGCTGGCAGTAGGCATCATGCCTGCTCCATGCCCGTAAAGCATTATATCCCCCACCGCGTCTCCGGATACTGCAATTGCATTTAACGCGCCGTTGACATTGGAAAGAAGATTGCCAAAGGGAATCATGGTAGGATGTACTCTTGTTTCGACTTTATTCCCCCTGTTTTTGCTGATCGCAAGGAGTTTTATCCTGTATCCAAACTGTCCAGCGAACTCAATATCAAGGGGGGTAATTTCAGAAATTCCCTCAATATAAATATCGTTAAGATTGATTTCCATTCCATAGGCAAGTGATGACAAAATGGATAGCTTGTGAGCTGTGTCAATGCCTTCCACATCCAGGGTCGGATCCGCCTCTGCAAATCCGTTTGCTTGTGCTTCGGACAGAGCGTTTTCAAAGCTGCTCTTGTCATCTGTAATTTTTGAAAGGATATAATTGCATGTACCGTTTAAAATACCGATCATTGAGTTAATCCGGTTTCCGACCAGGGTCTCACGCAAAGTCTTGATAATAGGTATGCACCCGCCAACACTTGCTTCAAAGGCAAGATCAACACCTTTTTCATCTGCGGCCTTGAATATGACGTTGCCGTGGCTTGCAAGAAGTGCCTTATTCGCAGTAACGACATGCTTTCCATTATTAATGGCTCTTAAAATTAAATCCTTCGCAATTCCTTCTCCTCCAATCAGCTCGATAATAATGTCAATTTCCGGATCATCGACAACTCCTAAAGCATCAGTGGTCAGAACGTCTTTATTAAATTTTATTCCTCTGTCTCTATTAATATTTATGTCGGCAATACGTTTCAGATTCAGAGCCGCTCCAACCCGTGAGATTATAAGATCTTTGCTTTCAATAAGAATTTTTGCGGTACCTGTACCAACCGTACCGCAACCGAGTAAGCCTATATTTATTTCTTTCATACTAACAGCCCTTTATTTTTATTATAGATAGTTCAGCTCTCTTCTTTGTGCCTTAGGAACGGGGACGAAATAACTTCCCCAACTATGCATCACAGCTTCAGGCCACCTTTGCCCGATCTCAAATCACAAAAATATCAAAATAGCCCGCTATTCCATCAACTTTTGAACTTTTACATAATAAAAAATTTATGTCAAAAAAATTGTTTTGACTTTTAAGTTAATTCAATTTAATTTTTGAGTTTTATAAGGCTTAGATGATAGTAATTTAAGGAGATTTATATGACTGATTCTCTTACTTACGCTGATGCAGGTGTAGATATAGACAAAGCGAATGCCCTGGTCAATAAAATTAAAGACATAGCAAAACAAACCCCCAGAACCGGCGTTATGGGTGAAATAGGAGGGTTTGGGGCGCTTTTTTCGCTCAATATTGCCGGTATGGAAAAGCCGGTTCTTGTTAGCTCGACAGACGGTGTCGGCACAAAACTTAAAATTGCTTTTTTGATGGATAAGCATGATACGGTTGGTATTGATCTTGTTGCAATGTGTGTCAATGACATTGCTGTTCAGGGGGCAAAACCGCTTTTCTTTCTTGATTATCTTTCAACAGGCAAACTGAAAACAGATGCTGTAACTGAAATCATAAAGGGAATTGCTGAGGGCTGCAGACAGGCTGTATGTGCTTTAATAGGAGGTGAGACCGCTGAAATGCCTGGATTTTACAGAAATAACGAGTATGATCTGGCTGGTTTTGCTGTAGGAATTGTAGATAACAGTAAAATTATTGATGGTTCCGAGATTCGTGCAGGTAATAAACTTGTTGGTATTGCATCAAGCGGGCTTCACAGTAATGGATATTCACTTGTACGCAAGATATGCTTTGATATTTTAAAGTTAAAAATTGATAGCTATGTGCCTGAGTTAGGCAAAACTTTGGGAGAAGAATTAATTACCCCAACGAAAATATATTCAGATATTCTTTATCGTATCTACAAAGATTTTCCTGTCTTAGGGCTTGCACATATAACAGGTGGAGGTATTGTAGATAATATCATTCGAATCATACCTGAATCCTGTAATGTTGTGATAAAAAAGGGAAGCTGGGATGTTTCTCCTGTTTTTCCATTTTTACAGCAAGCAGGCAAGATATCTGAAAAAGAAATGCTGCGCACTTTTAATAATGGTATCGGTATGATAGCTGTATTGCCTGAAGAAGTTGCCCAGGATGTGACGGAAAGACTCAGCG
>JAFDFV010000182.1 GCA_019309665.1 Deltaproteobacteria bacterium
AAAAAAGAGACAAAAAAGAGAGGTTACAGAAAAGGCTATTCTAAGTATCTGTATTTATTGGCTGGAAAAAGGCTGCTATCTGAAACTGAGACCTGATGAATAAGGGATTGAGACGCTAATATACCAGCGCCCAATACGGCAGTTATCATAATATCTGAAGCTGAGACCTGATGAATAAGGGATTGAGACAAATTGCCAAATGGGAACATTGGAGTAATAGTTATAGATATCTGAAACTGAGACCTGATGAATAAGGGATTGAGACTTTTACTTGTGCCTGAACAAAAACAGACAAAAAACACAGCAGAATGCATGATGTCATGGAAAAAGAACATAAATTAAACTCAATGAAAGGGTTGTTGGAAGCCAACAGGTTTCTTAACAGTGTTTTGGATGGTGACAGGAATTACAGGATAGAAGAAGTAAATGAATCGTTTGTAGGAAAAGTCGGCAAACCAAGGCATGAAATTCTTGGCAGATCTTGTTATCGACTTCTTCACCATCTGAACAAACCCTGTGTGCACAATCATCCTTGTCCGGTGAAAGATGCATTTAAAACAGGAAAAACTGCCGAGGTGCTTCATATAAATTTTGAAGGGCCTAACATTGCATATTCCAGGATCATAGCCTATCCAATATTGGATGACCGGGGCGAGGTTTCACGAGTGATTGAATTGGAAAGAGACGTCACCGAATGGAAAAAAACCGGTGACCATTTGTATAATATGCAAAAGCTGGCATTCCTGGGAAAGTTGGCGGCTGATCTGTCCCATGAATTCAACAATCCTCTGGCGGTAATCCTTGGGTTTGTTGATCTTCTTTTAGAAAAAACAAAACAGGGCACTCAGGGCTACGAAATTCTCAAGACCATAGAAAGACAGGCATTTAATTGTAAAAGGATTGTTGAAAACCTTATAAGCTTTGCCGCATCTCCGGACGTGACCAAGTATTCTACTGACGTCAATGCAAATCTTGAAAGGGTAATTTCTGTGGTCGTGGATATTTTACATACGGAGAAGATCGTTATAGAAAAAAACCTTGCAGCAGATCTGCCAAAAGCAAAGGGAAATCCAGGGCACTTACGGCAGGTCTTTATGAACCTGATTACCAATGCTGTTGCCGCTATGCGCGGAGGAGGGCTTTTAACCATTTCTACCAGACACAATAGCCCTAAAAACAGAGTAGAAGTTCTTTTCAAGGACACAGGACATGGTATTAAAACGAAATACAGAAACGAAATATTTGATCCTTTTTTCACCACAAGAGAGGTGGGGGAGGGGGGAGGCCTGGGTCTTTCTGTCTGTTATGGTCTGGTGTCCAAAAACGATGGAGAGATAACCTTTGAGTCAGTGACTGAAGAAGAGGATAGAGAAAACAAAGGCACCACCTTTACTGTGTCTCTGCCTGTCGCTCCTTGACGTATTGGTATTTTTGTGACAAAAAATGCCGGTGAACTTAAGTGCCTAAAGTGAGCTAAAGTATATTAAAGTGCCTAAAGTTAAAGAATGCGCCTTTGGCGCTGCCAATTTTAACTTTTTTACCATACAACTTTGCTCATTTTATTTCCGGCCGAAGTTATAATCAAGCCCTGAAGATATATAGCACGCCAGAGGCGTACCACAACTTTAGGCATTTTAGGCACTTTAGCTCACTTTAGGCACTTTTTACTCACCTATTCTATACTACTGAATTCATTCGACATAAAACGGAAACTTCTATACTTCGAACTTATGACTCACGAGTAAGAATAAATTGAAAAAGAAAAAAACATATTTCTCCAGAAAATACTATAATATAAGAAGGGCTATTATCCTTGTCGGCATTCTTGTTATGGCGCTCCTCGTGGTTGCATTCTGTCTGAGCATGTTCTCTGCAGGGCAGATGAAAGAGATCATCTCTAAAGATTTTAACCGGCAGCAATTGGTATTAGCAAAGTATGCCGCCAATCGGATGGAAAACAGCCTGGATTTTATTAAAAGAGAACTTTCGCTGTTAAACCTTTCTCCATCCATTCAATATCTGGAAAAGGTATCCTGGGCCAGCCGCATGAATACTACTTTATCCGCTGTAAAGGATGATGGTGTCCTTGAAATAAGATTTATAGACCGCAACGGCAGAATTGCCCATATTGTTGATGAGCGGGGGATGTCCCATGTGATACAGGGTAATTTTAGCGATATGGAGTGTTTTAAGTGGGCGCATTTAAAAGAAAACAAGAACAGGATTTGTGCTGGTAATATTACACGAAAGAATAAAGGATATCCCGGCCAACTTGTTATGTGCTTGGCCATGGCTACTTATGAGCAATCCGTTGATGAGGCTTATCCGGTGGCTACCGGGAACTTGTCCGGAGTACTTTTTCTTACGATAGATGTTACACGGTTGGTTGAAAAGGCTGTCAAAGGTATAAAATCGGGTAAAACCGGATATGCCTGGCTTATAGACAATAAGGGTATGTTTTTGTACCATCCGCACAGAGAGTTCATCGGAGAGGATGCCTTTAATGTCCGTGCCATGAGAAAATCCAAGATCTCTTTTTCCCAGATTAATATGATTCAAAAGGAAAAGATGCTCGAAGGTAAGGAGGGAACCGGGCGGTATACATCAGGGTGGCACATGGGCATAGAAACTGAAATGAAAAAATTGATCGCATATGCGCCTGTCCATCCTCGGGCGTATTCTAAATTCTTCTGGTCGGTGGCTGTGGTCGCGCCCTTAAGCGAAGTTGAAGACGCTGTCCAGTCGGTTTTTATCCGCCAGTTTTATATCCAGGGCAGCATTTTTCTCGCTATTATTTTGGGGAGTGTGTATATTATAAGTTTTGAGCGACGCTGGTCCAAAACACTGGAAGCAGAAGTAATGAAGAAAACACAAGATCTAAAGAACTCGCTTGAAGAACTGAAAAAATCAGAGGAGCAATACAAGACCCTTGTAGAAAGTGCAGAGGACCTGATCTTTACTGTAGATGAAGAGGGAAATATCCTGTCCATGAATAGATGCACTGCTAATTTCTTCAGAGACTTCCCGGACGATCTGATCGGCAAGACTTTTCGCGACCTTTTTTCTGAAGAAAGCGCGGAGTTGCAGTTGCGTATTATCAGGAAGGTGTTTAATACGGAAAAGAACGTAAACGTAAAATATCCGGTGGAAGTCGGGAACCGTGAGTATTGGTTTTCCAGCAACTTTGCGCCCCTTAAGGATGAGGAAGGCAAGGTGTTTGCTGTTCTGGGAATTTCGAGGGATATTACAAAGGGAAAGAAGCTGGAAGAAGAACAGATGTATAATACAGAAAAGCTGGCCTCTTTGGGAAATTTGTCTGCCGGTGTGGCGCATGAACTAAATAATCCCGTGGCGCTGATCCTTGGTTTTAGCGATATTCTTTTGGAAAAGGTGGAGCCTGACAGCAAGAGCCATGAGATTGTCAAAACCATAGAAAGGCAGGCGCTCAATTGTAAAAGGATAGTTGAAAGCATTTTGAGCTATGCCAGACACCCCGAGGCAATTGAGTACTCTGCTGATGTCAACGAAAACATTGAAAAAGTGATTTCTGTGGTTAAAAATATTTTGGTTACAGAAAAAATTACTTTAGAGAAGCGCCTCACAAAAGATCTGCCAAAAGTAAGAGGAGATTCAGGACGCTTGCAGCAGGTCTTCATGAATTTTGTTACCAATGCTTTTAGCGCTATGAAGGAAGGCGGGGTTTTGACTGTCTCTACCAACCTCAATAGCTCTAAAAACAAAGTAGAGATTCTTTTCAAAGACACAGGACATGGGATTAAGCGGGAATACAGAAACAAGATATTTGAAGCGTTTTTCACCACAAAAAAGGTGGGAGAGGGCACAGGCCTGGGTCTTTCAGTCAGTTATGGTATAATAAACAAATATAATGGAGACATAAGCTTTGAGACAGTGGCTGAAGAAGAGGACATGGAGAGAAAAGGCACCACATTTAAGGTGTCTTTGCCTGTAGCTTCTCTGGACAGTGAACACCAGACTGATCAGGCCCAAGGGCTCGCTCCGCGGATATAACACAGGAGGTAAGAAATGGCTGCACAAATTTTGGTTGTTGACGATGAACTTGATATGCTTGCGCTTCTTGCTATGATTATTGGGGAAAAGACCGAGCACAAAGTTACTACCACCAATAATCCCTTTGAGGTGCTGGAATTGATTAAAACAGGAGATTATAATCTACTGATTTCTGATCTCAAGATGCCAGGGATGGATGGTGTGGAACTTATCGCTGAGATTAGAAAAATAGATAAACATATTCCAATACTCATCATCACGGCTTACGGTTCTGTTGAGTCGGCAGAAGAGGTTATACGTAAAGGCGCCTATGATTGCATCACCAAGCCCTTCCGTAAGGAACAGATATTGATCTCTATTGACAGAGCATTAGAGTGGCAACAAATGAAAAAGGAGCTGCGCCAGCTAAAAGAAAAAACAGTGAAGCGCTAAGGAACGTCCAACATTGAACATCGAACATCGAATAATGATGTCGCTCCGCTCCGCCTGTTTATAAATTGGCAAAATACCTTGTTCGATGTTCATCTTTTTAGTAGGGTCTGTCATAAATGTAATAGTTATTTCATGACAGACCCTCGCCCGTACACAACATTGATTAGGCCAAAACAACCTTTTTTATCTCATCAAAGATCTCCACGAGCCTGATCATCCCCTTGAACTTGTCGCCCGACACCACCGGCATCCGGCCTATATTTTTGGACACCATGACGTTAACAGCTTCGGACAGAGTAGCATTTTCATCTATGCTAACCGGAAACAAAGACATAACCTCTTTGACCAATTTTTTCAATTGCGCCTTGCATTGTCCTGAAAACTCACCCTCGTAATAAAAAAC